>JAYSDS010000014.1:0-63371 GCA_041914265.1 Roseomonas sp. | reverse complement strand
TGCTCTCGCACGGCATCGTCTCGGGCGCGCTCTTCCTCTGCGTCGGCGTGGTCTATGACCGTGTCCATACGCGCGAGATCGCGCGCTATGGCGGCCTCGCGAAGAACATGCCGGTCTATGCGGCGGTGTTCATGTTCTTCACCATGGCCTCGGTCGCGCTGCCCGGCCTCGCCGGCTTCCCCGGTGAACTGCTGGTCATCGTCGGCGCGTGGAAGGTCAATCCGGCGGTCGCCTTCGGCGCGGCGCTCGGCATGATCCTCGGCGCGGCCTATGCGCTCTACCTCTACCGTCGCGTCATCTTCGGCAAGCTGACCAAGCAGGACCTGATCGGCCTGCTGGACATGTCGCCGCGGGAGAAGCTGGTCTTCGCGCCGCTCGTCATCCTGACCATCTGGATGGGCGTGCATCCGCAGACCTTCCTGTCTTTCTTCGAAGCCTCGGTGACCGCGCTGGTGCAGCGGCATGAGGCTGCACTCGGCGCCGCGCGCCTGGCGGGGATGTGATCCGATGAACTGGACCCTCGCGCTGCCGGAACTCGTCCTCGGGCTTTCCGGCCTCGCCATCCTGGGCGTGGGCGTGCTGCCGAAGCGCAACACGCACTACGCCTGCGCCATCGCCGTGATCGGCGCCTTCCTTCTCACCGCCATCCTGGTGCTCGGTGCACCGGAAGGGACGGGGTTTGGCGGGCAGGTCGTCTCGGACGCGTTCTCGCGCTTCACCCGGTTGCTGATCCTGCTCGGTGCCGCGGCGGGCGTCGCGCTGTCGATCGACTACAACGCGCATGAGGGGCTCGACCGCTTCGAGTATCCGGTCCTGCTGCTCTTCGCGACGCTCGGCATGCTCATCATGGTCTCGGCCAATGACCTGATGACGCTCTATGTCGGGCTCGAGCTGCTCTCGCTGAGCCTCTACGTGGTCGCGGCCTTCCGCCGCGACGATGAACGTTCGGCCGAGGCGGGGCTGAAGTACTTCGTGCTCGGCGCGCTGGCCTCGGGGCTGCTGCTTTACGGCTCCTCGCTGGTCTACGGCTTCTCCGGCACGACCAATTTCGACCGCATTGCCGATGCGCTGTCGGATCCGGCCAAGGCCTCCGCCGGCGTCGTGGTCGGCCTGGTCTTCGTGATGGCGGGCCTGGCCTTCAAGGTCTCGGCCGTGCCCTTCCACATGTGGACGCCCGACGTCTACGAAGGCGCGCCGACGCCGGTCACCGCCTTCTTCGCCGCGGCGCCGAAGGTGGCGGCCATCGCGCTGTTCGCCCGCGTGCTGGGCGGGCCCTTCGGGGATCTCGCTGGGCAGTGGCAGCAGGTCATCATCGTCACCTCGCTGCTGTCCATGCTGCTCGGCGCCTTCGCGGCGATCGGGCAGGAGAACATCAAGCGCCTGATGGCCTATTCCTCGATCGGCCATATCGGTTACGCGCTGGTCGGCCTCGCGGCGGCTTCGGAAGCCGGCATGCGCGGGCTGCTTATCTACATGGCGATCTACCTGCTGATGAACCTCGGCGCCTTCGCCGTGCTGGTCGCGATGCGCCGGCAGGGCAGGGCGGTCGAGCGCGTCGCGGACCTCGCCGGCGTCGCCAAGACCGACCTTGGCATGGCCGTGTGGATGGCGATCTTCATGTTCTCCATGGCCGGCATCCCGCCGCTGGCCGGCTTCTTCGGCAAGATGTTCGTCTTCAAGGCGGCGATCGATTCCGGGCTGTGGACGCTCGCCATCGTCGGCGTGCTCTCCTCGGTCGTCTCGGCCTACTACTACCTGCGCATCGTGAAGGTGATGTTCTTCGATGAGCCGGTCGGCGCGCTCGATGCGCGGTCGGGCACGACGAGCTTCGTCATGGCGGCCTCGGGCCTCTTCACAACGCTGTTCTTCCTCTATCCCGCCCCGCTGGTGGCGGCGGCGCAGACGGCCGTCGCCGCCATACTGGGGTGATCCCGCCGGGCTTCCGCCTCGAGATTCATGAGGCGCTGCCCAGCACCCAGGACCCGCTGACCCGGCTCGCCGCCGCGGGCGAGCCGGAGGGTCTGGCCTATCTCGCCCGGCGTCAGACCGCCGGGCGCGGCACCCAGGGGCGGGCATGGGAAGGGCCGGTCGGCAATCTGCACCTGTCGGTGCTGCTGCGCCCTGACGAGCCGGTGCGCCTTGCCCCGCAATGGAGCCTTCTTGCCGCCGTGGCGGTCGCCGACGCGCTGCTGCCGCTGCTGCCCGATCCGGCGGCACTGAGGCTGAAGTGGCCGAATGACCTGCTGCTGAACGGCGCCAAGGCCGTCGGAATCCTCACGGAAAGCGCGCCCGATGCGCAGGGGCGGATCGCCTGGATCGTCTTCGGCATCGGCGTGAACCTCGCGCACGCGCCGTCGGTACCGGGGCGGGTCACGGCGAGCCTGGCCGGGCTCGGCATCGCCCCACCGGCGCCGGAGGATGTCGCCGCCAGCCTGCTCGCCGCCCTCGACCGGCGCCGTCGCCAGCGCGATGCCGAAGGCTTCGGACCGATCCGTGACGCATGGCTGGCGCGCGGCCCCGCCATCGACGCACCCCTTGTCATCCGGCGCCAGGGCGTCGAGATACCCGGCCGTTTCGCGGGCCTTGCCGATGACGGCAGCCTGCGGCTGACGATCGACGGGCGCGTCCAGACGCTCGTCGCGGGGGAGATTGTCTAGGCCATGCTTCTCGCGGTCGATGCGGGCAATACGAATGTCGTCTTCGCCGTCCATGACGGGAAGGAATGGCGCGGGCGCTGGCGCATCGCCACCCGCGCCGACCGGACATCTGACGAATACGCCGTATGGCTGCTGGCGCTGTTCCAGCACAGCGGCATCAGCGCCAATGATGTCACCCGCTGCGTCATCGGCACGGTCGTGCCGGCAGCACTCTATAATCTCCGCCGACTGTGCCGCGACTGGTTCGACACGGAACCGCTGATCGCCCGCGCCCCGCTGAACTGGGGCTTCGAGATCCGCGTCGACCAACCCAACGAGGTCGGAGCCGACCGGCTGCTCAACGCGCTCGCGAGCCATACCCATTACGGCGGCCCGCTGGTCGTGATCGATTTCGGCACGGCCACCACCTTCGATGTCGTTGACCATGACGGCGGCTATCTCGGCGGGGTCATCGCGCCCGGCATCAACCTGTCGATCGAGGCGCTGCACGCCGCCGCCGCCCGCCTGCCGCGCATCGGCATCGGCCGGCCCCAGGCGGTCATCGGCCGGTCCACCGTGCCCGCCATGCAATCCGGCATCTTCTGGGGCTATGTCGGCCTCATCGAAGGGCTGGTCGCGCGCATCAAGGCCGAGTATGGAGCACCGCTGAAGGTCATCGCGACAGGCGGCCTCGCGCCTCTGTTTGCGGAAGGGACCCTTGTCATCGAAAAGACCGACCCCGACATCACGCTTGAGGGTCTGCGTCTTCTTGCGGACCGCAATCCCGTACCCGTCTTTCACCAGGCCGCCCTGCGCGACCCCTTGCGATCGGAATCCGACTGAACACGATGAATGCCGTCTCGGGCGACCTCGCCTTCATCCCTCTCGGCGGGACCGGCGAGATCGGCATGAACCTCAGCGTCTATCGTTGCGACGATGCGCTGCTCGCCGTCGATTGCGGCATCGGTTTCGCCGGCCACGACAATCCGGAAGTGGATGTGATGGTCCCGGACCCGGCCTGGCTCGCGGAACGCCGCGAACGGCTGGTCGGTCTGGTGATCACCCATGCGCATGAGGATCACCTCGGCGCCGTGGTGCATCTGTGGCGCCAGTTCCGCTGCAAGATCATCGCGACGCCCTTCGCCGCCGCGGTGCTGACGCGCAAGCTCACCGAAGCTGGCATGGCGCACGAAGTGCCGCTGGTGGTGACGCAGCCGCGTGCGCGCTTCGCCCTCGGCCCCTTCGACTGCGAATACCTGCCCGTCACCCATTCGGTGCCCGAAGCCCAGGCGCTGGTGCTGCGCACGCGCCATGGCGTGGTGCTGCATACCGGCGACTGGAAGCTCGACCCCGATCCGCTGATCGGCCCGCGCACCGATGAAGCCGCCTTCGCCGCGCTGGGCGAGGAAGGCGTGCTTGCCATGGTCTGCGATTCCACCAACGCCATGGTGGAAGGCCATTCGGGCAGCGAGTCCGACGTGCGACGCAACCTCACCGCGCTGATCCGCGGCATGAACGGGCGCGTGGCGGTGACGGGCTTCGCCTCCAACGTGGCGCGGCTGGAATCCATCGCGCTCGCCGGCAAGGCGGCGGGGCGGCAGGTCGCGCTGTTCGGGCGTTCGTTGCGCAATATCGAGGCGGCGGCACGCGACTGCGGCTACCTGAAATCCGTGCCGCCCTTCGTGCCGCAGGAAGAAGCCGGCTACGTCCCCGATGACGAGCTGCTGCTGATCTGCACGGGCAGCCAGGGCGAGCCGCGCTCGGCCATGGCGAAGATCGCCGAGGACACCCATCCCGACATCGCGTTGGGGGAGGGGGATACGGTCATCTTCTCCTCCCGCCGGATTCCGGGCAACGAGAAGGCGATCCAGCGTATCCAGGACGGCCTCGCCCGGCGCGGCTGCCGCGTGATGACGGATGACGACCACATGGTCCATGTCTCCGGCCATCCGGCGCGGGACGAGCTGAAGCGGCTCTATGCCCTCGTGAAGCCCCGCTTCGCCGTGCCGGTGCATGGCGAATGGCGCCACATGCAGGAACACGGCGCGCTTGCGAAGGACTGCGGCGCGACGCCCTTCCTGATCGAGGATGGCGATGTGTTGCGCCTGTCGGGCAATCGCCCGGAGGTGGTGGAAGGCATCCCGACCGGGCGGCTCGCCGTCGATGGCGACCGGTTGCTGCCGATCGACGGGTCCATCATCGCCGCGCGGCGGCGCATGCTGTTCAACGGCGTGGCAGTGGCTTCGCTGGCGGTGGACGCGCAGGGCAGGGTGCTTGGCGAGCCGCAGATCTCGGCGCCGGGCCTGTTCGAACTCGGCGATGCCGAACCGGCGATCATCGCGGGCGAGTTCCGCAGGACCATCGCCGAACTGCCAGCGGCGCTGCGGCGCGAGGACGATGCGCTGCGCGAGGCTGCGCGATCCGCGCTGCGCAAGGCGATCGGACGCAGGCTGCGCAAGCGGCCGATGGTCGAGGTGCATCTGCTGCGGCTGTGAGAAGCGGGCCGGGAGGCCCGCCCCGACGGAATCAAAGCGCCAGCAGGCCACGCTGAAGGCGCGAGAGCGTCTCGACGAAGAAGGCGCCTTCCGCCGCGAGGACGCGGCGTTCGATCTCGGCGGCATCCGTGGCATCGCCGATCGGGATGGGCTTCTGCGCGACGATCGGACCCTGATCGTATTCGGCATCCACCAGGTGGATGGTGATGCCGGTCATCGCGACGCCGCTGGCCATGACCGCCTCGTGGACGCGCCGGCCATACATCCCCTGGCCGCCGAAATCCGGCAGCAATGACGGATGGGTGTTGAGGATGCGCCGATGGAAATGCGCCAGGGTCGCCGGCCCCAGCTTGCGCAGATAGCCGGACAGGATCACCAAGTCGGCCCTGGCTTCGATGAGCGCGTCGCAGAGCTGCCGGTCGGCGTGCGCTTCGTCCGGCAGGGTGGGAATGACCAGGCCGGGAACCCCGTGATCTCGCGCGAAGGCGATGGCGAGGGAGGATGTCTTGTTGCTGACGACCAGGACCGCCTCCGCCGCGAGGCTGCCGTCATGGATGGCGGCGCAGATGTCGCGCATCGCGCTGCCGCGGTTGGACGCCAGGAAAGCCAGCCTCATATCGCCCCGCATGCGCTGTCGCGCCGCGCATAGCACGTCCGCCACGCGCCGCCCGGCGGCCATGGAGAATGATCCCGCATGAACTGGTTCACCGGTATCGTCGTCTACCTGCTGGTTTGGTGGATGGTGCTGTTCACGATCCTGCCGATCGGGACGCGCCCGGATACGGAGGGCGATCCGGCTGCCGGCGGCTGGCGTGGGGCACCGGTTGCCGCGAATCTGTGGCGCAAGGCGCTCGCCACCACGGTTGTCTCGGGGATCGTCTGGCTTGGGATCTGGGCGCTGATCCGCAGCGACTGGCTTTCGTTCCGCAGCGGTCTTTTTGCCCTGCCTGGTCCGTGATCGATTTTTGGGCGGATGCCTTAAGGGGTGCTCCGCTTTCACGCAGGATGCGGTTCGAAGCCGCTTTTTTCATCCTGCGCTGCGGTATTTTTCGTTGTCGCCAGGGCCGTCGAGGGCCATCCTTAGTCCCAGGAAGAGATTGGTTCTCTTCCTGCCGTGTGACTGGCGTTTCCTCCCTAAACTAGGGCCGCGACCTTTGGGGCGCGGCCCTTTCTTTTTTCTAATGACCGGAACACGCAGCGGCAAGCGGAAAGCAAGCCCTTGCTGCCATTTCGCGAACTTTTCTGTCGTGATCGCATTCGCAATCGCAGCATTCTTGCGGGTTTTCGACAGATGGACGCCTGGTGTCAGGCCCCTTCCGGCGCGGCCTCGCGGCCTTTAGGTTCCCCCGCCGACGAACGCCGCAAAGGATCCTGTCTTGCGCCTCTCCCGCGCCTTCCTGCCGACGCTGAAGGAAACCCCCGCCGAGGCGCAGATCGCCTCTCACCGCCTGATGCTGCGCGCCGGCCTGATCCGCCAGACCGCCGCGGGCATCTATGCCTGGCTGCCGGCCGGGCTGCGCGTCCTGCGCAAGGTCGAACAGATCGTGCGGGAGGAACAGGACCGCGCCGGCGCGCAGGAGATCCTGATGCCGACCATCCAGTCGGCGGATCTGTGGAAGGAATCCGGCCGCTACGACGACTACGGCAAGGAGATGCTGCGCATCACCGACCGGCATGAGCGCGAGATGCTGTTCGGCCCGACCAACGAGGAAGTGGTCACCGACATCTTCAAGACCTATGCGAAGTCGTACCGGGACCTGCCGCGCAACCTCTACCACATCCAGTGGAAGTTCCGTGACGAGGTGCGCCCGCGCTTCGGCGTCATGCGCGGCCGCGAATTCCTGATGAAGGACGCCTATTCCTTCGACCTCGACAAGACCGGCGGCGAGCATTCCTACCGCCAGATGTTCCTCGCCTATCTGCGCACCTTCCAGCGCATGGGGCTGACCGCGGTGCCGATGCGCGCCGATACCGGCCCGATCGGCGGCGAGCTCTCCCACGAATTCATCATCCTCGCCGAGACCGGCGAGAGTGGCGTCTTCTACGATGCGGCCTATGAGACGACGGACTGGGCGAAGGCGGATGTCTCGACCGACGATGTCGACGGGCTGAAGGCTTTCTTCAAGCGCGTGACGGCCAACTACGCCGCGACCGACGAAATGCACGACGCTTCCGCCTGGGATGCCGTACCGGCCGAACGCCGCCGCGAGGGAAGGGGCATCGAGGTCGGCCACATCTTCTTCTTCGGTACGAAGTATTCCGCGCCGCTCGGCCTGACCGTCGCCGGGGCGGACGGTACGCCGGTGACGCCCGAGATGGGCTCCTACGGCATCGGCGTCTCGCGCCTGGTCGCCGCGCTGATCGAGGCGAACCACGACGAGGCCGGCATCAAGTGGCCCGATCCGGTTGCCCCCTGGGCCGCCGCGATCCTCAACCTGCGCCCCGGCGACGCGGCGACGGACGCGCTGTGCGAGCAGCTCTATGCCGCGCTCGGCGACGATGTCGTCTATGATGACCGCGCCGCCCGCGCGGGCGAGAAATTCGCCGATGCCGACCTGATGGGCTTCCCCTGGCAGGCCATCATCGGCCCGCGCGGGGCAGCCGCCGGCAAGGTGGAGCTGAAGCGCCGCGCCACCGGCGAGCGCCAGGAGGTCAGCCTCGAGGAGGCGATCGCGAAGATCCGCGGGGCCTGACGCGGGCGGATGTTCAACGCCTTCGAGCGCGCCGTCGCCTTCCGCTACCTGCGGGCGCGAAAGGGCGAGCGCTTCATCTCGGTCACGGCGATCTTCTCGCTGCTCGGCATCATGCTGGGCGTGGCGACGCTGATCATCGTGACCTCGGTGATGAATGGCTTCCGCCAGGACCTGATGACGCGGATCATCGGGCTGAACGGGCATCTGACCGTGCAGCCCGAACGCGGCCGCAGCCTCGACGGGCATGAGGCGATCATCGCGCGCATCGCGGGCCTGCCGGGCGTGGCGCAGGTCACGCCCGTGGTGGACGGGCAGGTGCTGCTGTCCACGCAGGCGGGCGGCGCGGCGGCGGCGCAACTGCGCGGCATCCCGCCCGAGGCGCTGCTCACCCGTCCCGTGCTCGATCGCGGCCTGCGCCTCGGCGGCTTCGAGGAATTCGGCGAGGAGGGCGAGGACACCGCCGTGGTGGGCGACCGCCTGGCGCAGCGCCTGCGGCTGCGCCCCGGCGACATGATGACGGTGATGCTGCCGCAGGCGCGCGGCGGGGACTTCACCGCCGCCCCGCGCCAGCGCGCGCTGCGGGTCGTCGCGACCTTCAATGTCGGCATGCCGGAGGTGGACAGCCGCACCATCTTCGTCCCGCTCGCCACCGCGCAATCGCTGTTCAACCTCGGCGATGCGGTCAGCGAGATCGAGGTCATGGCCGATGACCCGTCCAACATCGCCCCGCTCTCCGCCGCGATCCGCACCGCGCTGGCGGGGCAGCCGCTGCGCGTCGCGGATTGGCAGCGCACCAATTCCTCTATCTATGCCGCGATGCTGGTGGAACGGAACGTGATGTTCGTGATCCTCACCCTCATCATCCTGGTCGCGGCCTTCAACATCATCTCCTCCCTGACCATGCTGGTGAAGGACAAGGGGACGGACATCGCCATCCTGCGCACCATGGGGGCGAAGCGCGGGGCGATCCTGCGCATCTTCCTGCTCTGCGGGGCGACCATCGGCTGTGGCGGGACGCTGATGGGCTTCGCGCTCGGCCTCGGCATCGCGACGCATTTCGACGCGCTGCGCCGCTTCCTGCTGTGGCTGGAGAGCACCGGGCTGTTCGGCGCCGAGCTGCGCTTCCTGATCGGCCTGCCTTCGGTGGTCGATCCGAAGGAGGTCGGGATCATCCTCGCGCTCGGGCTCGGGCTATCGCTGTTCGCGACCATCTGGCCAAGCTGGCGCGCCGCGCGCATCGACCCGGCCGAGGCGCTGCGCCATGGCTAAGGCGGCAATCTTCGGCGCCTTCGAGCGTGCCGTCGCCGCGCGCTACCTGCGCGCGCGCAAGGGGGAACGCGCGGTGTCCGTCATCGCGGGATTCTCGCTCGCGGGCATCGCGCTCGGCGTGGCGACGCTGATCGTCGTGCTCTCCGTGATGGGCGGCTTCCGCCAGGAATTGCTGGGCCGCATCCTGGGGCTGAACGGGCATCTCGGCGTGGTGATGAATGACGGCCCCTTCCGCGACTACGCCGAGGTCACGGCGCGCATCCGCGCCTTGCCCGACGTGGTCCAGGCGGTGCCGACGCTGGAAGGCCAGGTGCTGATCACCACCGATGAGGGTGCCTCGGCCGGTGCGCTGGTCCGCGGCATCGCGCCCGAGGACATGCGTGCGCGCGGCATCATCGCCGACAACATCCGCGCGGGCAGCCTCGCCGATTTCGGCGGCGACGACGCCATCGCGATCGGCGTCGG
The DNA here is from genome assembly GCA_041914265.1 of Roseomonas sp. GTDB lineage: Bacteria > Pseudomonadota > Alphaproteobacteria > Acetobacterales > Acetobacteraceae > Neoroseomonas. The sequence continues at coordinate 53,813 of JAYSDS010000014.1, read as the reverse complement.
CCTCGCGCGCAAGCTCGATGTCCGGGTGGGGGACCGCATCACGCTGGTCTCGCCGGAAGGGCGCGTGACGGTGTTCGGCACCGTGCCGCGCCTCAAGGCCTATCGCGTTGTCGCGTTGTTCGAGGTCGGGCTGCAGGATTACGATGCCGGCTTCGTCTACATGCCACTCGCCCCTGCGCAGCTCTTCTTCCGCAGCCCTGGCGCGGTGAGCCAGATCGAGATCCACCTGCGCAACCCCGACGATGCCTGGACCGTGGCGGGCGCGATCCGAGCCGCGCTGGCCGGGCGCCAGATCGGCATCCTCGACTGGCAGCGCGCCAACAGCGGCTTCTTCCAGATCGTCGAGGTGCAGCGGAACGTGATGTTCCTGATCCTCGCGCTGATCATCCTGGTCGCGGCCTTCAACATCATCTCCTCGCTGGTGATGCTGGTGAAGGACAAGGGGCGGGACATCGCCATCCTGCGCACCATGGGGGCGGGCAGGGGGGCGGTGATGCGCATCTTCCTGCTCTGCGGCGGGGCGATCGGCGGCATCGGGACACTGGCCGGCCTCGGGCTGGGGCTGCTGGTCTGCGCCAACCTCGAACACATCCGCCAGGGGCTGATGGCCGCGACGGGAACCACGCTCTTCGATCCGGAGATCTACTTCCTGACGCGGATCCCGGCCGTGGTGAATCCGTGGGAAGTCGTGCAGGTCGCCGGGCTCGGCCTGCTGCTCTCCGTTCTTGCGACCCTGTTCCCGAGCTGGCGCGCGGCGCGGCTCGATCCCGTGGAGGCGCTGCGCCATGAGTGAACCACCGCTGCGCCTCGCCGCCGTGGAGCGCCGCTACAGATCCGGGGCGGGTGAATTGCCCGTGCTGCGTGGGGCCGACCTCACGCTCGCGACCGGGGAGATCGTGGCGCTGGTCGCACCGTCGGGCACCGGCAAGTCGACGCTGCTGCACCTCGCCGGGCTGCTGGAACGGCCTGATGGCGGGGAGGTCTTCGTCGGGGGCCGTGCGGCGGGCACGCTGTCGGATGACGCACGCACCGCGATCCGCCGCGACACGATCGGTTTCGTCTACCAGTTCCATCACCTGCTGCCGGAATTCACGGCGGAGGAGAATGTCGTGCTGCCGCAGCTCGCGGCCGGCGTCGCGCGCCGCGCCGCGCGGGACAGGGCGCGCGAATTGCTCGCGCTGTTCGGCCTGGCGGGCCGGGAGGAACATCCGCCCGGCAAGCTCTCGGGCGGCGAGCAGCAGCGCGTGGCGATCGCGCGCGCGCTGGCCAACCGCCCGCGCATCCTTCTGGCCGATGAACCGACCGGCAACCTCGATGTCGGGACGTCCGACACCGTCTTCCGCGAATTGCTGGACCAGGTGCGGGGGCAGGGCGTCGCGGCGCTGGTCGCGACGCATAATCCGGAACTGGCCCGGCGGATGGATCGGATCGTGACGCTGCAGGATGGCGCGGTCGTGGCAGCCTAGAGCATTTCCGGTGAACTCGCGTTCACCTCCGAAGCTCTAGACGCTTGTTTCTTGCGAGCATCTTCACCTGTCCGGATGAGTTCATCCGGACAGGATCTGCTCTAGCCCTGGATCAACCGCGAACACGATGCGGGGATGCGCCGGGCGCTTTCCCATGGCGCTTCCCGCCGCAGGCGGCGGCGGGAAGCGTTCAGCATCAATAGGCGAGGGTGAAGATCTGGCCGCGATGGGCCGGGCGCTCCACCTCGTCCAGCAACGCCACCGCGTAGTCCTCGGCGCTGATGCGGCTCTCGCCCTTGGCGTCCGCCAGCAGCGTCCGGCCGCCGAGGCGGAAGGTGCCGGTCCGCTCGCCGGGCGCGATCATGGCCGCCGGGGCGAGCACCGTGAAGTCGATGCCGCTCGCCGCGATGCGCTCGAAGGCGGCGCGCATGCCCTTCGCCTCGGCGCTGTAGGCTTCCGGCACGTGGTCGGCGACCGGGCTGCCATCGGGCAGGTTCAGCGACCCCGCGCCGCCCACCAGCACCAGCCGCTTGCCGCCGAGGCCGGCGATCAGCGCCTCGGCATAGGTCATGGCTTCGGCCTGCGCATTGCCCGTGCTGCGCGGGCTGACCGCGCCGATCACCACATCCGCCTTGGCCGCGGCGGCGGACAGCGCCGCAACGTCGGTGACTTCGAGCGTCAGCGGCGTCAGGCCGGGACGGGGGGCGATCTTGGCGGGGTTGCGGGCGGCGGCGATGACCGCGTGGCCGCGCGACAGCGCCTCCGCCACGATGCGGCTGCCGATCATGCCACTCGCGCCGATGATCAGGATATTCATGGGCCGTGCTCCTTGCCGGGTAGGTGTCAGGCAGCCCAATTACGGATAGTAACCTGGTTCCGGTAGAGCCATTTCCGCGTCACATGGTTATCCTGGGGGAACCGCATGTCCGCTCCGCGCCTCATCAACCACAACTGCCCCATCCGCGACGTGCTGGACCGCGTTGGGGATGCCTGGTCGGCGCTGGTGATCGCCGAGCTCCACAAGGGACCTTGCCGATTCAACGCCTTGAAACGCGTGGTCGAGGGTATCTCCCAGCGCATGCTTGCCGTGACGCTGCGGCAACTCGAACGGGACGGGCTGGTGGCGCGGCGGGTGACGGATGGGCGGCCGCCGCAGGTGACCTATGCGCTGACCGCCCGCGGCCTGTCCCTGCAGGCTGCGCTGGAACCGCTCGCGGCATGGGCGGTGGCGAACCAGAAGGCCATCTGGGCCTCCCGTGCTGCCTTCGCGGCCGCGGAGGCGGCGGCAGCGGCCTGACACGGGGCTCCCAGCTTACCGCGAGGTCACTGGATCATCGGTACGGTGATCTGCCAGCATGCATGCACGGCCTCGATCAGGATGGTGGCCATGCCCGAGCCCCCCATCGTCTTCAACGACGGCGCAGCCTATGAGGAATTCATGGGCGTCTGGAGCCGGCTGGCCGGGGAGGCTTTCCTCGACTGGCTGGCGCCGCGGCCCGGCCTGCGATGGGCCGATATCGGCTGCGGCAATGGCGCATCGACGGCCTTGCTGCTCGACCGCTGCGCGCCGGCGATTGTCGAGGGCATCGATCCCTCGCCCGAGCAGCTCGACTATGCGCGCCGCCGGCTGACAGGGCGTCCCGCGCGGCTGCAGCAGGGCAGCGCGATGAGCCTGCCCTTCCCCGATAACAGCCTCGATGCGGCGATGATGGCCCTTGTGCTCTTCTTCGTCCCCGAGCCCGCCCGCGGCGTTTCCGAGATGGTGCGGGTCGTCACCTCGGGCGGGCTCGTCTCCGCCTATGCCTGGGACATATTGGGCGGAGGTTTCCCTGCCGAAGCCGTGCATGCGGAAATGAAGGCGAACGGGACGCCCGCGCCGCTGCCGCCGTCGGTCGATGCGGCCCGACCCGAGACCATGCGGGCGCTGTGGACCGATGCCGGGCTGCGCGAGGTCGATCTGCGTACCATCACCGCCACCCGCCACTTCCCGAGCTTCGATGCCTATTGGGCCACATGCCTGCGCGGGCCGACCACCGGCGCGGTGCTGGGCAGCTTGCCCCAGCCGCAGGTGGCGGCGATGAAGGAACGGGTCGGCCGGCACTTCCCGACCGACGCCGCGGGCGGCATCAGCGTCGCGGCCACGGCCAATGCGGTGAAGGGCGTGAAGCCGTGACCTGGCGCCGTCGTACCGCCAGGCGACGGCGCATGGCTGACGCGATGGGCAGCGCCTGATGCCTCGCGCGGCGGGCTGCGCTACCCTGCGGGCGTGAGCGACTCCTTCATCCACCTCCACGTCCATTCCGCCTATTCGCTGAGCGAGGGCGCGATCCGCGCCGACAAGCTCGCGGTGCTCGCGGCCGAGAACGGCATGCCGGCCGTGGCGCTGACCGACAGCGCCAACATGTTCGGCGCGCTCGAATTCTCCGAATACTGCGCAAAGAAGGGCGTGCAGCCGATCATGGGCTGCCGGCTGTTCCTCACGCGCGCCGAGGCCGATCCGGATCGCCCCGACATCGCGCGGCAGAACCCCGATCCGCTGGTCGCGCTGGCGATGGATGCGGCGGGGCTCGAGAACCTGCAGAAGCTGTCATCCTCGGGCTACCTGCGCGACGACCCGTCGGGCAGGCCCGCGATCACGCTCGATCTCCTGCGCAACCATGCCGAGGGGTTGTTCCTGCTGACGGGCGGCACGCTGGGGCCGATCGCGCGGCTGCTTGGCGATGGCCGCCGCGATGCGGCCGAACGTATCCTGCATGCGCTGCGCGAGGCCTTTCCGGATCGCCTGGCCGTCGAGCTGCACCGCCACGGCCTGCCGCAGGAAAAGGCGATCGAAAGCGGCCTGCTGTCGCTCGCCAAGAATGCCGGGCTGCCGATCGTCGCCGCCAACGACGTCTATTTCGCCAAGCGCGAGATGCACGAAGCCCATGACGCCCTGCTGTGCATCGCCGAGGGCCGCACCATGGCCGAGCGCGAGCGCCGCCGCGTCACCCCCGAACACTGGTTCAAGCCGGCGGCGATGATGCGCGAGCTCTTCGCGGACCTGCCCGACGCCTGCGACAACACGCTGGCGATCGCGCGCATGTGCGCCGTGATGGCGGAATCCAAGAAGCCCGAACTGCCGATCTGCCCCAAGGTGCGCGAGGGCATGACCGAGGCCGAAACGGTGCGCGCCATGGCGGTGGAGGGGCTGGAGAAGCGCCTCGACGCGCTGGTGCCCGCACCGGACGAGGCCAAGCGGCAGGTCTATCGCGAACGCCTCGACTACGAGCTCGGCGTCATCGAGAAGATGGGCTTCCCCGGCTATTTCCTGATCGTCGCGGACTTCATCCAATGGGCCAAGGCGCAGACGCCGCCCATTCCGGTCGGCCCCGGGCGTGGGTCGGGCGCGGGGTCGGTCGCGGCCTGGGCGCTGCTGATCACGGACCTCGACCCGCTGCGCTTCGGGCTGCTGTTCGAGCGCTTCCTGAACCCCGAACGCGTGTCGATGCCCGACTTCGACATCGATTTCTGCCAGGACCGGCGCGACGAGGTGATCCAGTACGTGGTCCGCGAATACGGCGCCGAGCGCGTCGCGCAGATCATCACCTTCGGCAAGCTGCAGGCCAAGGCGGCGGTGCGCGACGTCGGGCGCGTGCTCGGCATGCCCTATGGCCAGGTGGACAAGATCGCCTCGCTGATTCCGTTCAACCCGGCCAAGCCCGTGACGCTGTCCCAGGCGATCGAAGGCGAGCCGCGCCTGCAGGAGATGCGCGACGGGGATGAGCAGGTCGGCCGCCTGCTGGAGATCGCCGGGCAGGTGGAAGGGCTGTACCGGAACGCGTCCACCCACGCGGCAGGCGTCGTCATCGGGCGCCGGCCGCTGATCGACATCGTGCCGCTCTATCGCGACCCGCGCTCGCCCATGCTGGTCACGCAGTATTCGATGAAATACGCGGAAGCGGCGTCGCTGGTGAAGTTCGACTTCCTCGGGCTCAAGACGCTGACGGTGATCGAGCGGGCGCTCGAAATCCTGGCCGGGCAGGGCACGCAGATCGACATCAGCGCCATCCCGCTCGATGACGAGAAGACCTTCACCATGCTCGCCAAGGGCGACGCGGCGGCGGTGTTCCAGTTCGAAGGGCAGGGGATGCGCGACTGCCTTCGCCAGATGCGCGCCTCCCGCTTCGAGGATCTGGTCGCGGCCGTCGCGCTCTATCGCCCGGGTCCGATGGCGAACATCCCGGCCTACTGCGCGCGCAAGCTCGGCGAGCCCTGGGAGCCGCCGCATCCCGCGATCATGCACATCCTGTCCGAGACCTACGGCATCATGGTCTACCAGGAACAGGTCATGCAGATCGCGCAGGACCTGGCGGGATACAGCCTGGGTGGTGCCGACCTGCTGCGCCGCGCGATGGGCAAGAAGATCCGCGAGGAGATGGTCAAGCAGCGCGCCATCTTCTGCGAGGGCGCGGAGAAGCGCGGCATCGAGCCGGCCAAGGCGGCCGAAATCTTCGACCTGATGGAGCGCTTCGCCGATTACGGCTTCAACAAGTCGCATGCGGCGGCCTATGCGCTCGTCAGCTACCAGACCGCCTGGCTGAAGGCGAACCACACGGTCGCCTTCCTCGCGGCCTCGATGACGCTGGACATGTCGAACACCGACAAGCTCGCGGGGCATATGCAGGAATGCGCGCGGCTCGGCATTCCCGTGCTGCCGCCCGACATCAACCGTTCCGGCGCCGATTTCCGCGTCGAGATCACGCCCGAGGGCAAGGAGGCGATCCGCTTCGCACTTTCGGCCGTGAAGCGGGTGGGCGAGGGGGCCATGAAGGATCTGGTGAAGGCGCGCGGCGGGCGGCCCTTCACCTCGCTCGCGGAATTCGCGAGCCGCGTCGATCCCAAGCTGCTGAACAAGATGCAGCTCGAGAACCTGGCGCGCGCGGGCGCCTTCGAGGCGCTGGAGAAGAACCGTGCCCGCGTCATGGCCGGGGCCGAGACCATCCTGCGCCGCGCCCAGGCCGATGCCGAGGAGCGCGGCTCCGGGCAGATCGGTCTGTTCGGCGGCGAAGCCCAGCAGAACGAGCCGCTGCGCCTGCCGGACGTGCCGGACTGGCCGCTGCTCGACAAGCTGGCGCAGGAAGCCGAGGCGGTGGGGTTCCATCTTTCCGCGCATCCGCTCGATACCTATCGCAAGGCGTTGCAGCGGCTCGGCGTGGTGGGCTCGGCGCAGATCGCCGATCGCGCGCGGGCGGGTTCGGCGCGCCTCAAGCTTGCCGGCACGGTGGTGAATTCCAAGGAGCGCACGACCAAGACCGGCAGCCGCATGGCCTGGGTGCGGCTCTCGGACGCGCAGGGCGGCTTCGAGGTGACCTGCTTCTCCGAGGTGTTGAGCCGGTCCCGCGAGTTGCTGGTGGAAGGCAATGCCGTGCTGGTCACCGCCGAGGCGCGGATGGAGGGCGAGGCGCTGCGCCTGACCGCCAATGATGTCGAGGGGCTGGAAAAGGCCGCGAATGGCGTCGCGAGCGGCATGAAGCTCTGGCTCGACGACCAGGCGGGCGTGGAGCGCGTGCAGCAGGCCCTTGCCCGTGAAGGGCGGGGACGGGGCCGCGTCGTCGTCGTGCTGCGCACGGGCCCGGGTCAGGAAGTCGAGGTGGCGCTGCGCGAGACGTACAATGTCGGCCCCAGGCTGATCCAGGCCATGAAGGCCACGCCGGGCATTTCGGACGCCGTGGACATCTAGCGAATCAGAACCCGGGAGGAGCGGCGTCCCTCCTCGGTTCCCACCCGGCAGATCCGGGCCTAGGCTGCCCCACCGCCGCGATGCCCTGCCGGAGGATCGATGACCACGACCACAGACCTGCTCGCCCGCCGCGACCGTGCCCTCGGTGCCGGCGCGCCGCTCTTCTACGAGCACCCGCTGCATATCGTGCGGGGGGAGGGCGTGCATCTGTATGGTGCCGATGGCCGCCGCTATGTGGACATGTACAACAACGTCCCCTGCGTCGGTCACGCCAACCCGCGGGTGGTGGAGGCGATGGCGCGCCAGCAGGCGACGCTGAACGTGCACAGCCGCTATCTCCACGAAACCGTCGTCGCGTTCTGCGAACGCCTCGCCGGGCTGCATGGCCCGCAGATCGAAAGCGTCATCCTCACCTGCAGCGGCACCGAGGCGAATGAGGTCGCGATGCGCATGGCGCGCTTCGCCACCGGCCAGCGCGGCGTCATCTGCACGGACGCGACGTACCACGGCAACAGCGAGCTGGTGGGCGCGCTGAGCCGGCTCGGCCGCAAGCCGTCGCCCAATCCCTGGGTGCGCGCCATTCCCTTTCCCGAAACCTATCGCCCCATCGACCCGAACCTGTCGGGTGAGGCCCTCTGCGAGGCCTACCTTGCCGAACTCGCCGCCGCGATCGCCGACCTCAAGGCGTCGGGCGAGGGGGTGGCGGCGATGATCCTCTGCTCCATCCTCGCCAATGAGGGCCTGCCGGACATCCCCGATGGCTTCATGGCGCGCGCCGCCGCCATGGTGCGCGAGGCCGGCGGCCTCGTCATCGCCGATGAGGTCCAGGCCGGCTATGGCCGCACCGGCCATTGGTGGGGCTATGAGGTCACCGGCTTCACGCCCGACATCGTGGTGACGGGCAAGCCGATGGGCGCGGGCCTGCCGCTCGCGGCCACCGCGGCGAGCCGCGCGCTGGTCGAGACCTTCCGGGCCAAGACCCGCTACTTCAATACCTTCGCCTCCTCGCCCTTGCAGGCGGCGGTCGGCATGGCGGTGCTGGACGAGATCGAGCAGCGCGACCTCCTCGCCAATGTCGCGACTGTCGGGGCAGCGCTGAAGGCGGCGCTGGCCCAGCGCAAGGGGCAGAGTGCGGCGATCGGCGATGTACGCGGCCATGGGCTGTTCGTCGGCGTCGAGATGATCGCGCCGGCCGACAAGACGCCCGATGCGGATCTGGCCAAGCGCGTGATCAACCGGCTGAAGGACAAGGGCTTCCTGACCAGCAATGCCGGCGCCTACGCCAATGTGGTGAAGATCCGCCCGCCGCTGCCGTTTTCGGCCGCCGACACGGCCGAATTCTTGGCCGCCTGGGATGAGACCATCGCCGAACTCGCGGCATGAGTGAGGCCGCGGCGGAAACCTACGACCAGGCGGCGCGGCAGGCGCTGGCGGCCTTTGGGGTGGAGCCCGCCACGCTGCGCTTCGTCCATGTCAGCGAGAACGTCACCTTCCGCGTGACGGATGCCCGCGACGGGTCGCCGCTGGTGCTGCGGCTGCACCGGCCGGGCTATCACGACCTGCCGGCATTGCGGTCGGAACATCTCTGGACGCGGGCCCTGGTGGCGGCCGGCATCGCGGCGCCGGAGCCGCTGCTGACGCCGGCCGGCGACAGCTTCACCGAGGTCGGCGTCGCGGGCGGCGGGGAACGTCGCTGGGCGGGGCTCGCCCGCTGGGTGGACGGCGAATTGCTCGCCGATGTGGTGGCGCGCAGCCCGGATGCGGCGGCTGCCGCCGCGCATTTCCGGCAGCTCGGCGCCATCATGGCCGCGATGCACAACCAGGCAGCAGGCTGGAGGCCGCCACCCGGCTTCCGGCGGCACCGCCTGGACGCCGATGGGCTGATGGGCCCTGAGCCGTTCTGGGGGCCGTTCTGGGATCAGGAGCTGCTGTCGAGCGGCGAACGCGCCTTGCTGCTCGACCTGCGGGACCGGCTGCACGCGGCGTTGCTGCGGTACAGCGCGGATACGCAACGATTCAGCCTGATCCATGCCGACCTGCATCCGCGCAACGTGCTGGTCTCGGCAGGCGGGCTGGCGGTGATCGACTTCGACGATGCGGGCTTCGGCTGGCACCAATACGATCTGGCGGCGGCGCTGATCGGCTCCCAGGATCATCCGGACTTCGCGCGGTACTGCGACGCCTGCATCGAGGGCTACCGGACGGTGCGGCCGCTGCCCGAGGAAGCGGTGGCGCTGTTGCCGATGTTCCTGCTGATCCGCGGCATGGCCTATCTGGGCTGGTGCCACCAGCGGCCGGAACTGCCGGTCGGGCCGGAGCTGCAGCGCCGGAAGGACCGGGTCTTCGATACGGCGGCGGGGTTCCGGATGCCGGTCTGAGGCATCGGTATTTTCCATAATATACCTTATGCGGCTTTCGGACGCATGGCGTACGGATTGCTAGCCACGGGTCACGGCCTGTCTCCCGGCCGCCACGCCACCCTTGGAGATTCCAGTGTTCCGGCGCTCCCTCCTTACCTTGCCGGCGCTTCTCGCGGCGCCCGCCCTTGCCCAGACCAACCCTGCCTGGCGGCCATCTGCGCCGCTGCGCTACGTCGTGCCCTTTCCGCCCGGATCGAGCTTCGATTTCGTCGCCCGCCTGGTCGCCGAGGGTGCGTCACAGACGCTTGGCCAGAACATCGTGGTCGAGAACCGTCCCGGCGCCGGCACGCTGGTCGCCGTCCAGGCCGTCAAGGTCATGCCGCCGGATGGCCAGGCCGTCGTCATGGTGGCCAACAGCTTCACGGTGAACCCGACCCTGCACCGGCCCAAGCCCTATGATGCGCAGACCGATTTCGACCCGCTGGCGCTGCTGGTCGAAACGCCGCACGTCCTGGCCTGCCATCCCTCAGTGGCCTCGGATTTCCAGGGTTTCCTCGCCCGGGCCCGGCAGCCCGGCCGCGGCCTGTCCTTCGGCAGCAACGGCCAGGGCACCAGCCAGCATATGGGCCTCGAGCACCTCAAGCTGCTCACCGGGCTGAATGCGGAACACGTGCCCTATCGCGGCACGCCCCCCATGATGACCGACCTGCTGGCCGGCCGGGTGGACTACACGCTGGGCAATGTGCCCGATGTGCTGCCCACCATCCGCGATGGCCAGCTCGTAGGCCTCGGGATCGTTGCGGAATCGAGACACCGGCTGCTGCCGAATGTCCCGACCATGGCCGAGCTCGGTTTCCCGCAGCTTCTCTCCGATAGCTGGTATGGCGTGGTCATGCCGGCGGGCGGCGCGCCCGAGGTCCGCCAGTCGCTGTCGGCGGCCTTCGTGGAAGCCATCGGCCGCCCCACGGCGCGAACGCGGCTGAACGATGTCGGCCTCGAGGTGCTGGCCGGTGGCCCCGAGGCGCTCGCCGCCCGCATCCAGCGGGACACGGCCGTCTATGCCGAGGTCGTTCGCGCCGCGAACCTGACCCCCGGATGATGCAAGCCGGCCGGCGGTGCTCCGGATGCGCCGCCGGTTACGCCCGGGCCAGCCAACGCGGCCAGGCGGCTTCCACGGCCCGTGCCCTGCCGTCCTTGAAGGCGGGCAGCGCCGTATCGGGCCCCGGGCGGTATCGGATATCGTTCCGGTCAAGCATCACAACCGGCGCCAGGCCGAACTGATCCGCCGTGACGTCCAGCAGCACCGGGCCAGCCTCGACCCAGGCATGTCTGGCCGGCGCCTTCGCCGGCGCGTGGAACTCGCCCTGTTGCACGACGCAGGCCACGCCCTCGGCGGCCAGCACACGCTGCAGGAACAGGCTGGAGCGACCACAGGTCCCGCTGGACGGTATCGCCGGCACCGCGCGGCCATACTCCCGGTGCCAATCCGGCCAGATCTCCTCGAGGAAGCGTCGGACGCGCCAGGCGATCGCCGCCGGATCAGGCACCGACGGCCTCTCGCAGCGTCGCGACCAGGAAGGCCAGCTCCTCCTCGCGCGCGACCAAGGGCGGGTTGATGCGGATCTGGTGCCCGGCCCGCAGCAGCAGGATGCCGGCATCGAGGCAATGGGCATCCACCGCCTCGGCCGCCGTCTCGCTGTCGAATTCCAGTCCCCACATGTGCCCCTGACCCCGCACGTCACGCAGCCCCGGGACGCCACGCAACGCCAGCAGCCCGGACAGGTGCCGCTCGGCATGACGCCGCACGCGCTCGACCAGCCCGTCGCGGTCCATGATCTCCAGCACCTTCAGCGCGACATCGCAGCCCGCCGGATGCCCGGCCATGGTGATGACCTTGCTCATGGCCTGGCCAGGCCGGCGGAAGGTGGCGAAGATCCGTTCATCCACCGCCGCCGCCGCGAGCGGGTAATAGGCCGAGGTGATCCCCTTCCCCATCGTCACGATGTCCGGCCGCAGCCCGGCCTCGTGCTGGAAGGCGAAGAAGGCGCCGGAACGGCCGAAGCCGTTGATCACCTCATCGACGATCAGCAGCAGGTCATGGGCGCGGCAAAGTTCCGCGAGCATCGCCAGGAAACCGGCCGGCGGCACCACGACGCCGCCGGCGAAGGCGATCGGTTCGACGATGATGGCGGCCAGGGCTTCCGCGCCCGCCTCGGCGATGGCCGCCTCGACCCCTTGCCGCATCTCTCCGAGACTGCGCGACAGGCCGGCGACCGGATCGCGCGCGCCCGGAACGTGAATGAACTCGGCCGAGCGGTCCACCAGCGGCGATTGCAGGATGCCCGGCCCGCTGGCGAAGCTCGCCGCCCCGGTGGAGCCGTGATAGGCGCGCTCGAAAGCAATGACCCGCCGCTTCCCTGAGCGGCCCTGATGGCGCCAGAACCGCCGCGCGATCTCGATGGCGAGTTCGTTCGCCGCCCCGCCCGTGGTCGCGTAGCGCAGCCGGTAGCCCCCGCCGAGGCGCTCGCTCAGCGTCGCCGCGAGGGCTGCCACCGGCCGCGCATGCTGCTCGGGCGAGCAATAGGCCAGGCGGCGGCTGCTCTCCGCCATGGCCGCGATGAGTTCCTCATGGGCGTAGCCGAGGTTGACGCAGCTATGCCCCGACCCGGCATCGAAGAGGCGCCGGCCGGCTTCCGTTACCAGCCAGCAGCCTTCCGCCGAGGCGATCCGATGCATCGCATGGCCCGGCAGGTGGCTCTCATCATCCCAAAAGGCCGTGTCCATCACAGGGGCTCCGTCACGATGGTCAGCCAGGGCCAGCGGTCGCGATAGGATGCCGCCTTGGCGGCGAAGAGCGCCGGGGCGGGCATCAGCGGGTTTGGGCGGAGCACGCCGCGGTCGAGATCCTCCAGCCCATCCGGCGCGTGCAGCGCCGCCGTGGCGAGCTCGATCCCGATGCAGGTGCAGGCGACCAGGTAGCGGTCGATCCCCTCCGTCGCCGAGCGCAGGCACGGATAATCATGCCCGAAGCGCGCCCGGTACCACAGATGCACCCGCGCCTGGTTCTTCACCTCGACTTCGGCGGGCAGATCGGCGACGGCCTCCCGGACGCGGCGGATCACGGCATCCTCGGCATCCCAGGACAGGTCCCGGTCGTCGAAATAGAAGACGTCGTAATCCTTCACGCCCTCGCCCGGCCGGCGGCCGGAGCGCCGGTTCCACCAGGCCTGGAACAGGCAGCCCGCGGTCAGGTAGCCCTGGGGCAGGCCAAGCGCCGACAGGCGGTCGAGCAAGGCCGCGTTCACCGGATCGGTGCGGGCGCAGGCGATGAAGGCGTCCGCGGAGGGGGCGTCGTGCGCCCCCTCACCGGCACTCAACTGGCGAAGGCCGGCTTGAAGGGCTGCGCCCGCAGGAAGGTCTCGGCGATGCGCAGCATCTTCGCGTCCTCGCAGCGGTTGCCGGCGATCTGCAGGCCGATCGGCAGGCCCTCGGCGGTGCGGCCGCAGGGCACCGACACCGCCGGGCCATGCGCGAGGTCGAAGGGATAGGAGAACTCCGCCCAGACCAGCCAATCCCAGACATGATCCGGCCAATGCGCCGGGCGCTGCCGGCCGACATCGAAGGCCGCCACGGAAGCCGAGGGCGTGATCAGCGCGTCCCAGCCGCCATCGGCGAACCAGGTGTTCACCTCGGTCGCATAGGCGATGCGCCGCGCCTGGGCGGCGATGGCGTCGGACAGGGTGAAGCCCGCATACTCGTCCAGGCAGGCGACGAGACCGGGATCCATCTGCGCCCGGCGGTCCGGGTCGGTCTCGGTAAAGCCGGACATGGCCACCGCCCAGAGGGCGCGTTCCAGCCCCGGCCCCTTGGGTCCCCAGGGCGGGGTGACTTCCTCGATGATGGCGCCAGCGGCCTCGAAGACCGGCAGGGCGGCGCGGACCGCCTCGGCGATGTCCGGATCGACCCGGGCATGGCCGAGGTCCGGGCTATAGGCAATCTTCATCCCCTTGAGGTCCGGCGACCAGACATCGGCGGCCCGGAATGTCATCGGCAATGTCGTATGATCAGCAGGATGCAGCCCGGTCATCACTTCCAGCATGAGGGCCGCATCCATCACGCTGCGGGTGATCGGCCCGGCATGGGAGATAGAATTGTTGTTCGGCACCGGCGCGTAGGGCACCAGGCCGAAGGTCGGCTTATGCCCCACTGCCCCGCAGAAATGCGCCGGCAGGCGGATCGATCCCGCGCCGTCCGTACCCAGATGCAGCGCGCCGCAGCCCGACCCCGCCAGCGCCGCCGCGCCGGAGGAGGAGCCACCGGCCGTCCGCCCATGCTTCCAGGGATTGTGGGTGTGCCCGGTCAGCGGGTTGCTGCTGACCGCCGTCCAGCCCTGTTCGGTCGAACAGGTCTTGCCCAGGATGATGCCCCCTGCCCCGCGCAGCCGCGCGACCAGCGGCGCATCGGCCTGCGCGAGTGAATCGGAAGACAGGCGCGACCCGCGCCGCGTCGGCAGACCCTCGACAGCCTGCACATCCTTGATGGTGACAGGCACGCCATGCAGTGGGCCGAGCGGCACGCCGGCCATCACCATGGCCTCGGCGGCGCGGGCGGCGACCAGGGCGCGATCGGCATCCAAGGTGACGAAGGCGTTGATGCGCGGCTCCCAGGCCGCGACGCGGTCGAGCACGGCCTGAACCACCTCCACCGGGGAGGCCTTGCGGTCGCGGATGAGCTGCGCCTGTTCCGTGGCGGTCAGCGTGGCGAGATCAGTCACGCCGCGCGCTCCCAGGCCGCCACGTCCAGGAATGTCGATTGGTAGCAGGCGCCTTCGCCCATATCCGTCCGCCTTTCGTCGCAGAGCATGTTCACCGTGCCGGACACCGCCTCGGCATCCGGGCGCTGGCCGGGGACCAGAACCACCCCCGGCTGGATCTCGTCGCTGACGCGCAGCACCAGGCCGACCTCGCCACGATCATTGAAGAGCTTCACCTTTGCTCCCTCGGCCAAGCCGCGGCGCGCTGCCTCGACCGGGTGCAGGATGGCGCAGGGGTCGCCCTCCCGCTTGCGCAGGAAGGGCGAGGCCGCATAGGCGGTGTGGGCCTGGAAATAGCCCGGCGCGGTTAGCAGCCGCAGCGGCCAGCGGGCGGCATCGGTCGTCTCGACGGCGTCGGCCTCCCACACCGGCATGGGCGGGACGCCTTGTTTGGCCAGGGTCTCGGAATAGATCTCGAGCTTGCCCGAGGGCGTACGGAACTCTTGCGCGGCGGGCGGGCTGACCTTCACCGGCGTCTCGAACACTGTCGCGGGGTCGACATCCGCGATGATGCCGGTCGAGCCCTTGAAGAAGAGCGGCATGATCTCCTTCGGCGTCATGCTGAACACCGGGTCGTTCAGCCCCATCCGCTGCCCGAGCGCCTGCGCCAGGTGGAAGTTCGACATGGCCTGGTGCTGCGGCGGCACGGCCGCCGGGCCCCATTGCATGCGGTACGAGCCGTAGGAGCGATAGAAATCCTCGGTCTCCAGATAGGTCGCCGCCGGCAGGACGATGTCGGCATAGCGTGCCGTGTCGGTCATGAAGGGGTCGTGGACGACGGTGAACAGGTCCTCCCGCGACAAGGCCCGGCGCAGGCGGTTCACATCGGGGTTGGTCACCGCCGGGTTGTTGGCCGCGATGAACAGGGCGCTGATCGGCGGGTCGCGCATTTCCTCCAGCGCCTCGCCCAGCGCCAGGTGATTGACCGTGCGCGTGCTGTCCGGCCCCGAGGGCTTCGCCACCACGCCGAACTGGAAATCCATCGAGGCCGCGGCCAGCAACAGCGCCCCGCCCCCTTCCCGGCCATAGGCGCCGGTCAGCGCCGGCAGCGTGACGACGGCGCGCAGCGCCTGCCCGCCCTTGGCAAGCCGCGTCATGCCCTCGCCCAGCCGGATCAGCGAGGACTTCGCCGCGCCATACATCGCGGCGAGCTTTTCGATGTCCTCCACCGGCAGCCCGGTGATGTCGGCGACGCGTTCAGGCGGGAAGCCGGGCAGCACCTCCGCCGCCCAGCGCTCGAAGCCGAGCGTGTTCGCCGCGACATACTCCCGGTCGATCTTGCCGTCGCGCAGCAGGATATGGGCGATGCCACACGCCAGCGCCGCATCCGTCCCGATCCGGATCGGCAGGTGCATGTCCGCCCGGGCGGCGGTCTGGCTGCGCCGCGGGCCGATCACCACCAGCTTCACGCCGGTCTTGCGCACCTTCTCCAGCAGCGCCCAGAAATGGACGTTCACCGCCATCAGGTCGCAGCCCCAGGCGATGACTAGGTCGGAATGCACGACCGATTGCGGATCGGTTCCGCCCACCGGCCCCAGCGTCATGTCCCACGCCGTCTCGCAGCAGGTGTCGCAGACCGTGCCCAGCATCATTCGCGAGGCACCCAGCGCGTGGAACAGCCCCGAGACCAGCCGGCGGTTCATATGCCCCTGATGCGCCGAATAGGCGTAGCCCAGGATGCCCATCGGCCCGTCAGTGGCGATGATGTCCTTCCACCGGGTCGTGATCTCATCCAGCGCCTCATCCCAGGAGATGGGCGCGAACTGGCCGCTGCCCTTGGGGCCGGTGCGGCGCAGCGGGGTGCGGAGCCGATCCGGGGAATGCACCGTCTCCATGTCCCGATTCACCTTCGCGCAGGCGAATCCGGCCGTGTAGGCCTCATCCGGGTCGCCTTGCAGCCGGACCAGCCGGTCGCCTTCGACCTCCGCGACCAGGGAGCACATGTCGGGGCAGTCATGCGCACAGACGACGCGGACCTTTGGCATGGGGCTATTGTCCTTGTTGAGTCGGGCCGCAGTCTCCGAAAGGACGCGGCATGGCGCAACCGGGGGCTTGCGCGGCAGGCGGTCGCGCGGGAACAGGGGAGCCCCTCACCTGCCGCCGGATCCGCCCATGACCGAGCCCGAAGCCGCCACCGCCCGCCTGATCGAGATCATGGCCCGGCTGCGCGACCCTGAGACCGGCTGTCCCTGGGACCAGGTACAGGATTTCGCGTCCATCGCACCCTATACGATCGAGGAGGCCTATGAGGTCGAGGACGCGATCGCCAAGGGCGAGCCGGCGACCCTGATGGATGAGTTGGGCGACCTGTTGTTCCAGGTCGTCTACCACGCCCGCATGGCCGAGGAGCGGGGCTGGTTCAGCTTCGCCGATGTCGCGACGGCGATCTCGGACAAGATGATCCGCCGACACCCGCATGTCTTCGGCGAGGCCGAGGCCCGGACCGTCGAGGGTCAGACCGGCGCCTGGGAAGTCCAGAAGGCGGCCGAACGTGCGGCACGGGCTGAGCACGGGACCCTCGCCGGTATCCCGGTGGGCCTGCCAGCCCTGACCCGCGCGGCCAAGCTCACCCGGCGTGCCGGACGGGTCGGCTTCGACTGGCCGGACGCCGCCTCGGTGCTCGACAAGCTGGAGGAGGAGGCGGACGAGCTTCGCGCAGAGCTCAAAGATGATCCGCAATTAATTGATCATGAAGCATTGAAAGGCGAGGTCGGGGATCTCCTCTTCGTGTTGGCGAACCTGTCCCGCAAGCTCGATCTGGATCCGGAGGACTGCCTGCGCGGGGCGAACCGAAAGTTCGAGCGCCGTTTCGGGTTTATCGAACAACACCTTAAACTTGAAGGAAAAGAGCCGGCCGATTCGACGCTCGATGCGATGGAGGAGCTTTGGCAGCAGGCCAAGCACCAAGAGTGCGCAAGGAAATGATTCTTTACATAAGTTATATATTATAATTAATTGATTATAAACAAATTTCCGGATTTTTGATGCTAACCTGGCTCATGGCGACGCGGTGAGCTACTGGCCCGACGCGCAACGAGCGCCATGCCCCTGCGGCACGTTTTCACGGGGCCGGACCGACGCGCCCGGCACCGACTTGCCGGCGGACCAGGTGGCACGGCCACCTGGCGGGGTGAGGTTGGAGAGGGGCGCCGCCCCTCTCCGATCACGTGTTCCGGCTCTCCGCCCGCACCGTGACCCGGTTCTCCGGCAGCGGGATGAACTCCTTCTCATCCCCCGGCACCTTGGCGAAGCGGCCGTCCTTCCAATCCGCCTTGGCCTGTTCCAGTCGTTCCCGGGACGAGGCGACGAAGTTCCAGAACAGGTAGCGCGGGCCGTCCATCACCGCCCCGCCCAGCATGAGCAGCCTCGCGCCCCGTGCGCCGGCCGTCAGCGCCAGCGCGTCACCGGCACGGAAGACCAGCATGCGACCCGCCTCGAACACCGTACCGGCGACTTCGACCGAGCCCTCCACCACATAGGCCCCGCGTTCCTCGTGCTCGGCCGGCAAGGGCAGGCGCGCGCCGGGCCGCAGAACCGCGTCGGCGTAGAACAGGGGCGAAGACACGGCGACCGGCGCCTTCAGCCCCCAGCCCTCCCCCGCGATCAGCCGCATGGACAGTCCGCCATCCTCGATGAAGGGCAGGTCCCCGGCGTCGTGGTGCGCGAAGGCCGGGGCCGTATCCTCGGCCGATTTCGGGAGCGCGACCCAGGACTGGATGCCGTACATCCGCTGCGCGTGGTCGCGCTGGGCCGGGTCGGTGCGTTCGGAGTGCACGATGCCGCGGCCGGCGGTCATCCAGTTCAGCTCGCCGGGACGGATCGGCTGCGCGGAACCGAGGCTGTCGCGATGCAGGATCTCGCCTTCGAAGAGGTAGGTCACGGTCGACAGGCCGATATGCGGATGCGGCCGCACATCGAGGCCCTTCCCGGTCAGGAATTCGCCCGGTCCCATCTGGTCGAAGAAGATGAAGGGGCCGACCATCTGGCGTTCACGCGCCGGCAGGGCGCGACGCACCTCGAAGCCGCCGACGTCGTGGGCGCGCGGGATGATGACGGTCTCCAGCCCTGGCGGCGGCGGCGGGCAGGTCGGATCGGCTTCGTCGAGGGTGCTCATCGCATGTCTCCTGGTACGACCAGTATCGTCATGCGGCGCGCCCGCGGCCACCGCGGGGTGGTGATGGGCACCATCACGAAGCGGGATTGGCCGGCAAGGGTCGCCCGCCGAACGGATCAGGCGACCGACCGCAACTGCCAGGGTGGCAGCGGATCCGGCAGGGCGCGCCAGGCGGTCGGGCCTTCCGCCATCTCCTGATCGGTCAGCAGGCAAGCGTCCAGGGCCTTGACGATCGCGCTGCGCGGGACGGCCTGGCCGATGAAGGCGATCTCCTGGCGGCGATCGCCCCAGGGGTCCTGCCACTGCGCCATCAGCCACTCCTGCCACATCGCGCTGTGCGGCCAGCTCGCGCGGGGGCGCGCGGCCCACCACGGCCCGGCCGGGGTCAGCCGCCGCTGGCCGCCGGCCAGATGCCATTGCGCCGCCCAATCATGCCGGCTCGCCAGCCAGAGCACGCCCTTGGCCCGGATCACGCCCGGCAAGGGGGCGCGCAGCACAGCGGCGACCCGGGCGGGGTGCAGCGGCCGGCGAGCCCGCCAGACGAAGGACCCGATGCCGAATTCCTCGCTTTCCGGCACGTGCTCGCCGGCGAGGGCGCGCTGCCAGCCGGCCGCCATGCGTGCCCGGGCGGGATCGAAGCGGCCGGTGTCGATCAGCGCCTCGGCGGGCACTTCCCCGTGGGTGCAGGGCAGCAGCTCGGCCGTCGGATTGAGCGCCGCGATCAGGTCGCGCAACCGCCGCAGCTCCGCTTCGGTGACCAGGTCCGCCTTGTTCAGAAGAATAAGGTCGGCGAACTCGATCTGGTCGGCCAGCAGGTCGACGATGTGGCGCTCATCGCCATCGCCCGAGGCGAGGCCCCGATCCGCCAGGCGGTCGCGGCTGCAATAGTCGCGCAGGAAGGCCTGGGCATCGACCACCGTCACCATGGTGTCGAGCCGCGCGACATCGCCGAGCACGCCGCCCGCCGGGATGGGCAGGTCGAAACCGGCGGCGACGGGCATGGGCTCGCTGATGCCGGTGCTCTCGATCACCAGCGCGTCGAAGCCGCCGCGCCGGGCCAGGGCCGCGATCTCGGTGACGAACTCCTCGCGCAGGGTGCAGCAGATGCAGCCATTGGACAACTCGACCATGCCCTCGCTGCCGCGGGCGCGGCTGCCCTCGGCGTCGAGCAGCGCGGCGTCGATGTTGGTCTCCGTCATGTCGTTGACGAGCACGGCGAGCCGCCGCCCGCCGGCATGGCGCAGCAGGTGGTGCAGGACGGTGGTCTTGCCGGCACCGAGGAAGCCGGACAGCACCGTCACGGGCGGGCGCGCCGGCGCGGTCACGGCCTGCCCCCACGTCCGAACGGGGTCGAAACGGTGGGTGATGGATATGCGACGGCGCGGTTCATCCTGCACCTCCAATTGAATCAGTTGCCGACTGCGAACGATCGCGTCAATATATAGTCGAAGTCGTAAAATCTGACAGCCAATTGAGAAAGAAGCGCCAACCCTGATGGAGAGCATGTCGCGAGATACATCACTCGTTACACTTGCAGACGTTGCACGTCATCATGGGATACAATTTTCAGTTGCACGCCTAAAGAGAGATTACACGCCAGGAGACGCTGAAGAGCCGGCAGACTTCCTAATTCGAGTTGGCAACGAAATAGGCCTTCGCCTGGAGCGAGCATCCCTGGGTTGGGATGACCTGAAAGCCCTGCCCCCGACCCATCCCGTGCTCGCGCGCCTCGACAACGACAATTGGGTCGTCCTGCTCGGCGTGGCCGCCGCGCAGGAGGGCGAGGAGAGCGAGGCGATTCTGCTGCGCGACCCCCTCGCCGAGGGCGGGCAGACGCTGCGGGTGCCCCGTGAGCGCTTCTGTGCGCGCTGGAAAGGCGATGCGCTGCTCGTCGGGCGCGCGGCCCCGGCGCAGGAAGAGCCCCGCTTCGGATTCGGCTGGTTCCTGCCGGAGCTCTTCCGCGAACGCCGCCTGTTCGGGGAAGTCGCCCTGGCGGCGCTGTTCCTTTGCCTGCTCGGCCTCGCCGTGCCGGTCTTCTTCCAGATCGTGATCGACAAGGTGCTGGTGCATCGCAGCTACGCGACGCTGCAGGTGCTGCTGGTCGGCGTGATGCTCGCGCTGGTGTTCGACGCGGTCTTTGCCTTCCTGCGACGCTACCTGCTGATCTATGCGACGAATCGCGTCGATATCCGCATCGCGACGCGCACCTTCGCGCATCTGCTGCGCCTGCCGATCGACTTCTTCGAGCGCATGCCGGCCGGCGTCGTGGTCCGCCACCTGCAACAGGCCTCCCGCGTGCGGGAATTCCTGACCGGCCGGATGTTCCTCACGCTGCTCGACAGCATGACGCTGCTGGTCTTCCTGCCCATTCTCTTTCTCTACAGCGCGAAGCTGGCGCTGGTCGTGCTGGGCTTCGCGATGATCGCGGCGCTGGTGATCGCCTGCCTGTCCGGCCCGTTCCGCCGGCGCCTCGCCGCGCTGCACCGGGCCGAGGGCGAGCGCCAGGCGCTGCTGGTCGAAAGCGTGCATGGCATGCGCACGCTGAAGTCGCTCGCCATGGAACCGCGCCAGCGCCAGTCCTGGGACACGTCCTCGGCCGGCGCGGTGCGCATGCGGCATGAGGTGGAGAAGGTCTCCGCCATCGCGCAATCCATGACCGGGCTGCTCGAGAAGACGATGATGGTCGCCATCGTCGGCTTCGGCGCGTTGCTGGTCTTCGACGGGCAGATGAGCATCGGCGCGCTGGTCGCCTTCAACATGCTCGCCGGCCGTGTCTCGGGCCCGCTGCTGCAGCTCGTGGGCATGGCGCATGAATACCAGGACGTCGCCATGTCCGTGCGCATGCTGGGCCAGGTGATGGGTGCCGAGCCCGAACGCGCGGGGCGCGGCCAGGGCATCATGCCGCCCATCGAGGGCGCCATCGCCTGCGAAGGCCTGACCTTCCACTACCCCGGCACCGCCGCGCCGGCGCTGGAGGATGTCAGCTTCCAGGTCCCGGTCGGCGGTGTGCTGGGCATCGTCGGGCGCAGCGGGTCGGGCAAGTCGACGCTGACGCGGCTGCTCCAGGGCCTCTACACCGCCGAGGAAGGCGTACTGCGCGTCGACGGCCACGATGTGCGCGAATTCGACCTCGCCCATCTGCGCCACGCGACGGGCGTGGTGCTGCAGGAGAACTTCCTCTTCCGCGGCACGGTGCGCCAGAACATCGCCGCCCCGCGCCCCGATGCGCGGCCCGAGGAGATCGCGGAAGCCGCGCGCCTCGCCGGTGCCGACGAATTCATCGAGCGCCTGCCGCGCGGCTTCGACACCGAGATCGAGGAAGGCGGCCAGAATCTCTCGGGCGGCCAGCGGCAGCGCCTCGCCATCGCGCGCGCGCTGATCACCCAGCCGCGCATCCTGATCCTCGACGAGGCGACGAGCGCCCTCGACCCCGAAAGCGAGGCGATCATCCGGCGCAACCTACGCCGCATCGCGGAAGGCCGCACGGTGATCATCGTCTCCCACCGCCTCGCGACGCTGGTCGATGCCCACGCCATCCTGGTGCTGGAGCGCGGCCGCGTTGTCGATATCGGCAGCCATGGCGACCTGCTGCAACGCTGCGCCAACTACCGAACCCTATGGAACCAGCAGATGAGGCTCGTGGCATGAACCCGCCCGAGCTTCGCAGCGTCGAGGGCGGCAAGCCCCCTCCCCCGCCAGCGGCCCCGTCGATGCCGCCCCCGCGAGCCCGTTTCGGCGCCTTCCAGCCCGAGGCCGTGGCGTTGGAGCAGAAGCCGCCACGCATCGTCTCGCGGCTCGTGCTCTATGCCGCCGCCGCGCTGATCACCACGGCGGTGAGCTGGGCGGCGCTGTCCGAGGTGGATCGCGTCGTCGTCGCGACCGGCCGGCTGGTGACCACCACGCCGAACCTCGTCGTCCAACCGCTCGAAACCTCGGTGATCCGGGCGCTGGAGGTGGCACCCGGCGATGTGGTGCGGGCCGGTGCGACGCTCGCCACGCTCGATCCGACCTTCGCGGCGGCCGACCTCGCCTCGCTGCGCGTACGGCTCGCGGCGCGCGCGGCGCTGGTCGCGCGACTGGAAGCGGAGCTGGACGGCAGCGACTACGCGCCCGGCCCCGATGCGGATGGCGAGGAACGCTTGCAGGCCGCCGCCTTCGCGCAGCGCAGCGCCTTCCGGCGTGCGCGCCTTGCCGAGTTCGACGCACGCATCGCCTCCACCCAGGCGTCCATCGCGACGAGCCGCCGGGAGCAGGAGGTGCTGGCCGCGCGGCTCGAGGTGATGCGCGAGCTCGAGAGCATCCGCGCGCAGCTCCTGGCGACGCAGACCGGTTCGCGCGTGCTGCTGCTCGAAACGCGGAACAACCGCATGGAGCTCGAAGGACGGCTGGAGCGGCTGCGGGCCAATCTCGACGAGCTGGCCCAGGACGTGCTGCGCGCCCAGGCCGAGCGGCGCGGCTTCGTCGAGGATCAGCGCCAGCAGATGTTCGATGAGTTGGTGCGCACCCGCGCCGACCGGGACAGCGCGCGGGAGGAACTCGCCAAGGCCGAGCTCCGGCGCAGCATGGTGGTGCTGACCGCGCCGACCGACGCGGTGGTGCTGGAAGTCGCCGCGCGATCGGTCGGGTCCGTGGTGCGGGAGGCCGAGGCGCTTTTCACCCTCGTCCCGCTCGATGCCGTGCTGGAGGCGGAGCTGACCATCCCGCCCGCGGATGTCGGGCGGCTCGCGGTGGGCCAGCGCGTGCGCCTGAAGCTCGATGCCTTCCCCTACCAGGAACACGGCAGCGCCGAGGGGCATCTGCGCACCATCAGCGAGGGCGCCTTCCCCCGCGACCGCGAGCGCGATCCCTCTGTAAACAGCGAGACGGCCTATCGCGGCCGCGTCGCCCTGGAGAACGTCACCCTGCGCGGACTCCGCCAGCCGATCCGGCTCATGCCGGGCATGACGCTGGTGGGCGAAGCGGAGGTCGGACGCCGCAACCTCCTCGCCTATTTCGCCTACCCCTTGCTGCGCGGGCTCGACGAGAGCCTGCGCGAACCCTGACACCCGTCGCCGGAGACCAATCATGTCCAGCACGACGACCACCACCGGGTCCACTTCCCTTCCGGTTCTCTATGACCCCGGTCTGACGGATCCGCTGAGCGGGATGCAGGTGGAGGATGTCCTGGTCCTCGGCGTGGAGAGCACGACGGCGGACGCGGATGCGGTGGCCGATCCGGAAACCAGCTACACCGCCGTTGCGGCCATGTCCTTCAGCGTGACGACGACGGAAAGCTCCTCGGCGCCGGCCGCCTTCTCGGCGATGAGCACTTCCTCGACGACGAGCACCGCCGGCCTGAACGCGATCGTGCTCGAGAACATGAAGCAGGGCACGCCGCAGAGCGTGTGGGATCTGCAAGGCCCCGGCTCGACGAACATCGAAGGCTTCACGACCGATATCAGCTACAATCTGGGCACGACGGTCAGCTTCAAGATCAATACCGATTCCACCGACTATCGCGTGGAGATCTATCGCCTCGGCTACTATGGGGGCGACGGCGCCCGCCTGATGGGCACCATCGACCATGAAGGCGCGGCGATCGTGCAGCCCGACCCGCTGCGCGATGCGAGCACCGGCCTGGTCGATGCCGGCAACTGGTCGGTCACCGATACCTGGCAGATCCCGGCGGATGCCGTCTCCGGCATCTACATCGCGAAGCTGGTGCGCGAGGACGGGACCTTCGGGGAGAACCAGATCCCCTTCATCGTGCGCAACGATGGCTCGACCTCCGACATCGTCTTCCAGACCGCCGACAGCACTTGGCAGGCCTACAATGGCTGGGGCGGGGCGAACACCTATGGCGGCAATGGCCCCGGCGGCGACAGCGCGCCCGGCCGCGCCTATGCGGTCAGCTACAATCGCCCCATAACCACCCGTGACTACGGGGGCACCTATGCCGGTCCGCAGGACTACATCTTCGGTGCCGAATACTCCGCGGTGCGGTGGCTGGAGGCGAACGGCTACGACGTCTCCTACATCTCCGGCGTCGATGCCTCGCGGTTCGGGTCGAGCCTGCTGAACCACAAGGTCTACCTCACGGTCGGCCATGACGAGTATTGGACCGCGGAACAGCGCACGAATGTCGAGGCCGCGCGCGACGCGGGCGTGAACCTCGCCTTCCTCAGCGGCAACTCCATGTACTGGAAGACGCGCTGGGAAGCCTCGATCGACGGTTCCGAGACCGACTACCGCACCATGGTCGTCTACAAGGAGACGCGGGCGGGATCGAAGATCGACCCGAGCGACGAGTGGACCGGCACCTGGCGCGACCTCAGCTACGACCCGGCGCTCGGCGGGCAGACCCCCGAGAACGCGCTGCAGGGCACGCAGTTCAGCGTGGACAGCTATCGGCTCGACACCATCGAGATCCCCTATGAGATGACGCAGCTCCGCTTCTGGCGGAACACGGGGGTGGCGGAGACCCAGGCGGGCGAGACCGCGCAGCTCGTGCAGAACCTGCTCGGCTATGAATGGGACAGCGCGCCGGACAATTCCTTCACGCCAGACGGGCTGATCCGGCTGTCCTATACGGCCGTGGCCGTGGACACGATGCTCTACGACTACGGCACCTCGGTCGGGCCGGGCATCGCGACGCACAACCTGACCATGTACCGCGCGGAGAGCGGTGCGATCGTCTTCGGCGCCGGCACCGTCTACTGGTCCTGGGGACTTGATTCGAATCATGACCTCGAGACGACGCCGACCGATGCGAACGTCCAGCAGGCGATGGTCAACCTCTTCGCCGATATGGGCGTGCAGGCGCAGACGCTGCAGGCAGGCCTCCTGCCCGCAACGGCCTCGATCGACTTCACGGCCCCGACCTCAACGATGAATGCCGTCGGCGGGACGGTGCTGGAGGGCGACCGGGTCACGCTGACCGGCAACATGGCGGATATCGGCGGACGGGTCGCGGCGGTGGAGGTCTCGACCGATGGCGGCGGCTCCTGGTGGGCGGCCTCCTTCGACAGCAACGCGGGCACCTGGTCCTACACCTGGACGGCGCCGACGGCCGGCACCTACGAGCTGCTCGCGCGCTCGGTCGATGACAGCCTCAACATGGGCTATGCCAGCGCGGCGCGCAGCGTAACGGTGGGCGAGGCGAGCCAGGTGCGGCTCTTCGCCACGGACGAGACGCCCCCGCCCCTGCCGGAGGACTGGGACCCCACGCAGGTCGCGGTCTGCTGCAACATCTGCATCGTGCATGTCTTCGGCCCGGCCGAGGTCGGGGTGAAGTTCAGCTCCGAGCGCAGCGGCACCATCTCCTCGATCATGTTCTACAAGGACTCGCGCAACACCGGGGAGCATGTGGCGCATCTGTGGTCGGCGGACGGCACGCTGCTCGCCACGGCCACCTTCACGGCCGAGACGCAATCGGGCTGGCAGCAGGTGAATTTCTCGCAGCCCATCACCATCGCGGCGAACACCGTCTACATCGCCTCCTACAGCACCACCTCGGGCATCTACCTGGCCTCGCACGGCACCTACTTCGCCGAGGCGCATACCAGCGGGCCCCTCACCGCGCTCCGCAGCGACTGGCAGACCGGGCCGAACGGCGTGATCGGCGACGCCGGCGCCTTCCCGGGCGGGCCGGTGCAGTCCTCGATGAACTACTGGGTGGACGTGGTCTTCAACGCCAACTCGACGGCGGGCAATACGGGACCGCTGGCCGTGGCCGACAACGGCCTGACCGTGGAACGCAACACGGTCACGGCCTTCGCCGCGGCCACGCTGCTCGCCAACGACACCGATGCGAATGGCGATCCGCTCTCCATCCTCTCGGTGTCGGGTGCGATGCACGGCACCGTCGCCTGGGACTACTACCGCCAGATCGTCACCTTCACGCCCGATGAGGGCTATGTCGGCGAGGCGGGCTTCACCTACACCATGACGGATGGTCGTGGTGGCACGTCCACGGCCACCGTGACCCTCGCGGTCGAGGAGCCACCCTACCGCATCGGCCTCTTCGCGCCGACCGACACGCCGCAATTCGCCAACACCGCGGACCCCAACCCGATCGAGCTCGGCGTCCGCTTCACCGCGTCGGTGGCCGGCAGCATCAGCGGCATCCGCTTCTACAAGGGCACGATGAATA
This sequence comes from Roseomonas sp., assembly GCA_041914265.1. GTDB lineage: Bacteria > Pseudomonadota > Alphaproteobacteria > Acetobacterales > Acetobacteraceae > Neoroseomonas. The sequence goes on along the minus strand of JAYSDS010000014.1, from coordinate 27,210 downwards.
CCGGCGTGCACACCGCGCATCTGTGGAGCGCGGACGGTACGCTTCTCGCGAGCGCCACCTTCGCGAACGAGACGTCGAGCGGCTGGCAGCAGGTCACCTTCTCCAGCCCCGTCACTCTCTCGGTCGGCCAGACCTATGTGGCGAGCTACCACACCACCACGGGCCTCTACGCCTCGACGCCGCTCTTCTTCGAGGGCGCGTACGGCGCGGGAGCGCTTTCGGTGGCCGAAGGCGGCGGCGTCTATGCCTATGGCACATCGGGCAGCTTCCCGACGCAGAGCTACAACGCCACCAACTACTGGGTCGACGTGCTCTTCGCACCCGCGCTGGTGGAGAATGTGGATCCCGTCGCGCAGAACGACAGCGGCCTGGTCGTGGCGCGCAACGCGCCGCTCATCATCGCCGCGGCCAGCCTGCTCGGCAACGACACCGACGCGAATGGGGATCTGCTGACGATCACCGGCGTCTCGGGCGCGATGCATGGCACCGTGGTCTATGACGCCCAGACCAAGAGGATCACCTTCACGCCGGATGCCGGGTATCTCGGGTCTGCCGAGTTCACCTACACGGTCTCCGACGGACGGGGCGGCACGGCCCAGGCGTCCGTCTCCCTTTCCGTGCAGGATGTGCCGGCCACCACGACCCTGTTCGCCGTGGACGCGACGCCGGCCATCGCCGCCGTCTCGGACAACCAGGCGATCGAGCTCGGCATGCGCTTCCAGGTCACGGAAGGCGGCAGCGTCATGGGCATCCGCTTCTACAAGAGCGCCCAGAACGTCGGCACCCATGTCGCCAAGCTGTGGTCGGCCGACGGCACGCTGCTCGCTTCCGCCACCTTCGCCAACGAGACGGGCAGCGGCTGGCAGCAGGTGAACTTCAGCCAGCCCGTGACGCTCCTCACCGGCCAGACCTATGTCGCCTCCTACCACACGAATGCCGGCTACTATGCCGCGACGTCGGGCTTCTTCTCCTCCTCCTACAGCCAGGGTCCGATCACCGGCGAGAGCGGCGTCTACGTCTATGGCAGCGGCGGCTTCCCGACGCAGAGCTACAACGCGTCGAACTATTGGGTGGACGTGGTCTTCGCGACCGGCAACTCCGCGCCGGTGGCCATCGGCGAAAGCGGCCTGATCGCGCAGCGCGGCACGCCGCTGGTGATTGCCGCCGCCTCCCTGCTGGCCAATGATCGCGACGCGAACGGCGATGCGCTGACGATCAGCGGCGTCTCGGCCGCGACCGGCGGCACGGCCGTCTATGACGCCCAGGCCGGGACCATCACCTTCACGCCGACGGCGGGCTACACCGGGCCGGCATCCTTCAACTACACCGTCGCCGACGGCACCGGCGCGACGGCAAATGCATCGGTCGGCATCGATGTCGTCGAACCGGGCACGCATCTGAGCCTGTTCAGCGCGCTCGACCGGCCGGCAACGGAGACGGTGCAGGACGGTTCGGCGGTCGAGCTCGGCCTGCGCTTCACCGCCGATGTCGGCGGCCTCATCACCGGCATCCGCTTCTACAAGGGCACCCAGAACACCGGCACCCATGTCGGCAACCTGTGGTCCGAGAACGGTACGCTGCTCGCCAGCGCGACCTTCACCGATGAGAGCGCGAGCGGCTGGCAGCAGGTGGACTTCGCCACGCCGGTGCACATCGCCGCGGGCCAGACCTACGTCGCGTCCTACCACACCTCCTCGGGCTACTATTCGGCCAGCTCCGGCTACTTTGCTGCGCCTTATGACAGCGGCGTCCTGACCGGCACGACGGGCGTCTTCGGCTATGGCTCCGGCGGCTTCCCCACGCAGAGCTGGAATGGGGCCAACTACTGGGTCGACGTGGTCATGGACGTGCGCAACAACGCGCCGACGGCAACGGCCGATGGGGGTTTCTCGACCAGCTATCAGACGCCCATCGTCATCCCGGTGGCGACGCTGCTCGGCAACGACCTCGACCCCGACGGCGATAGCCTCAGCTTCACCGGGGTGTCCGGGGCGACGGGTGGCACCGCCTCCTACGACGCGCTCGCCCAAACCGTCACCTTCACGCCCGGGGCCGGGTACAGCGGCGCTGCCGGCTTCACCTATGGCATCTCCGATGGCCGGGGCGGGACGGCCGAGGCGGCCGTCGCCCTCGAGGTGCAGCCTTCCTCCAACCTGTTCGCCGCCAACGCCCTGCCGGCCGTCACTGCGGTCAGCGACCCCAACGCCATCGAGCTCGGCATGCGCTTCCAGGCGAGCGAGGAAGGCAGCATCGCCGGCGTCCGCTTCTACAAGAGCGAACAGAACACGGGCACGCATACCGGCAGCCTGTGGACGGCAACGGGCACGCTGCTCGCCACCGCCACCTTCACCAATGAGACGGCGAGCGGCTGGCAGCAGGTGAACTTCTCGACGCCTGTCACGATCGCCGCGAATACCGACTATGTGGTCTCCTATCACACGAATACCGGCTACTATTCCGCAACCGGGGGGTACTTCGCCACGGCGCAGGAGAACGGCGTGCTGTCGGCATCGGGCGGCAACAACGGCCTCTACGCCTATGGCGGCACGCAGTTCCCGACCGGCTCGTGGAATTCGACCAACTACTGGGTCGACGTCGCCTATCAGGGGCAGCTTGCGGCGTGACGACGCGCCGCGCCCCTTCCCCACCGAAAGGACAGTGACATGCATCCTGAACTCTTCACCGACGGCATTGGCGAGATCACCGTGAGCGGCTCGATCGTGCGCGTCGACCTGACGAGCCTCTCGCCGACCGAGCGCAACCCGGACAACACGCCCCGCGCCGTGCTGCGCCAGCGCCTGATCTTCTCGGTGGAGGGTTTCGCCAATTCCGTCGACGTCATGCAGAAGGCGCTGCAAGGGCTGATCGACGCCGGCGTCGTCCGGCGCACGGGGCAGCCCGCGCCCGCCCCGGCGAACGGCAAGGGCAAGGGGTCGCCGAACTTCAGCTGACAGGCGCGGCTTCCAGGGGGGGGGGGGGGGGGGCGCCGGCCCCCCCCCCCCCCCCCCCCCGCCTGGCCCCAGGGTGGCCTGGACCGCCAGCATCTGGCGCCGGGTGCGACTTCAGAACAGCTTCCTCCGAGCGCCTTTCGTGCGCAGGAGCGGGTCGCGGCCGATCATTCTCGCAGCAGCGCGCAGCGCCAAGTGAAGGCTTCCAAAAGTCCTTCGGCCAATGGGATCCCGTGGCGGGGTGGCTTGGAGGGGCGGCGCCCCTCCAATTCCTCAGTGACCTGTCCGGCCGCCATCCTGGATCCGCACGGCTCTCCCGGCCGGGTGGGAAAACGGCTGGCACACTGGTAACGCTACGGTGCCGCCACGAGAGTCTCCGTCATCCGAGCCATGCTTGAACTTGATCACCTGACGATCATCGCTCCGACCCTGGCGGAGGGGGTCGCCCATGTTCGAGCCTGCCTCGATCTCGATGTCCCGTTCGGACAGCGCCATGGCTACATGGGCACGTACAATCACCTGCTGCAGCTTGGCGGCACGGTCTATCTGGAAATCGTCGCGCTGGACCCCGACGCCGAAGGGCCGGGTCGCGCGCGGTGGTTCGGCCTCGACGATCAGAAGCGCGTCAGGGCCGATTGGGACGCCGGGCGCCGCCTTCGAGGCTGGGTCGCGAGGGCCGCGTCGATCGACGCCGTCCTCCTCGGACGGGAGCACATCTTCGGGAAGAAGGCCTCCCTCCCCTGGGACGTCCCGTCATTTGACTTCGCCATTCCGGACGACGGTTCCCTGCCGCTCGGTGGCGCCGCCCCGTCGATCATCGACAGACGCGGCAAGCCGCGATCGATGGCCACGCTCGCGGATCTGGGCGCCCGCCTCGTTTCGTTCTCGCTCGAACACCCCGACGCTGCCGACCTCCTGGCGTTCTACCGGTCACTCCAGATCGACCGTCCCCCAGCCATCGAGCGAGGCGCCGAGCTTCGCTATCGCGCGCGGATCGAGACGCCTGACGGGATGAAGGATCTCTACTGAGCAGACGTTTGCCTGCTCATGCGGCCGTCATCGCGCCAGGTCGCCATCCTGTCGTCAGCCCCGGCGGGGCATTGTTCGATCGGACAGCGCACCTGGCCCCGCCCCAGAACGAGGCGCCGCCCTACGCCGCCCGGGCCTGCATCAGCGGCTCGGGCGCCCGCCCCGACAGGAAGCCCTCGAAGGTCAGCAACTGCCACAGGGGCTGGGCGTGGTTCGCGGCACCCGTGCCATGCTCGTCGATCAGGCGCGCCAGCGTCGTCGCATCGAACAGGCCGCTGTCCAGCATGGCCGGCCCCATCAGCCGCGCCCGGAGCTGCGGCAGCCGCACGCGCATCTGCCCGCCGATATCCGCGGCGAAACCGCGCTTGCGCCCCCATAGCAGCTCGGCCGGCAGATAGGGTGCGAGCGCGCGCCGCAGCACGTCCTTGCCGCGTCCTTCCCGGAGTTTCAGCGAGGCCGGCAGCGCCAGGCCCCAACTGACGAGCGCGGGATCGAGCAGCGGCGGGCGCACTTCGAGCGATGCCGCCATGCTCATCCGGTCCACCTTCACCAGGATGTCGCCGGGCAGATAGGTCTGCAGATCCGCGTACTGCGCCTGCAGCAGCCCGTCCTCCGGATCGCATTCCTCCATGAGTTCCGCGATGCGCGCGGCGGGGTCATAGCCATCCACGGCCGCCCGCAGCCGTGGCGAGAGCAGCCCGCGCCGCCGTTCCGCCTGCAGCTTGCACACCGTCCGGTAGTAACCGAGCGTGCTGTCCAGGCTGATCTCGGTCAGCGTGCTCTTCGCGCGCAGCCAGCGCGGCGCCCGCGCCATCTGCGGATAGGCGCGCGCGAGGGACCCCAGCACCCGGCGCCGCGCCGTGGGCGGGAGCCAGCGCCGCACCGCCTCCGCCAGGCTGTGCCAGCGGTAACGGCGATAGCCGGCGAAGACCTCATCGCCGCCATCGCCGGTCAGCGCGACCGTGACGTGCCGGCGCGCGAGCCGCGACACCGCGAGCGTCGGCACGGAGGAATGGTCGCCGAAGGGCTCGCCGAACAGGCGCGCCTGGTCCGCGGCGGCATCGAGGTAATCCGTGCTGCTCTCCTCGGCATGGTGGTCGGTGCCATAGAGCGCGGCGACCGCCGCCGCCTGGGGCCGTTCGTCGCCCTCGCCGGGGAAGCCGATGGTGAAGGTGGCAAGCGGACCGGCCGCAGCCCGCGCCGCCAGGGCGGCAACGCCGGCGGAGTCCACGCCGCCTGAGAGAAAGGCGCCGAGCGGCACATCGGCCATCAGCCGCGCCCGCACCGCGGCATCGAGCCGCGCGGCGAGTTCGGCCGGCGCATCCGCCGGCGCCGGGCCGGCCATGGTCGGCAGGGACCAGTAGCGACGCGGTTCCCCCCCGGCCTGGCCGCGCCGCAACAGCATGCCATGCGCTGGCGGCAGGCGCCGGATCGCCGCGTGGATCGTCGCCGGGTCCGGCACGTAGCCGAGCGCGAGATAGGCATCGACCGCCGCGGGATCGAGGCCGCGCGGGAGGTCCGGCAGCGCCAGCAGCGCGGCGGGCTCGGAGGCGAAGGCCAGGGTGCCGTCGGGCAACCAGGCATAATCGAGCGGCTTCTCCCCCAGCCTGTCCCGGCCGAGCAGCAGTTCCTCCCTGTCGCGGTCCCACAGCGCGAAGGCGAACATGCCGTCGAGCCGCGTCAGGCAGTCCGCGCCCCATTCGCGCCAGGCGAGCAGGATCGCCTCCGTGTCCGAATGGGTCTGGAAGCGGTGCCCGGCCGCCTCCAGCTCGCGGCGCAGCGCCAAGTGGTTGTAGATCTCGCCGTTGAAGACGACCCAGACGCGCTCATCCTCCGTCGCCATGGGCTGGGCGCCGCCGGCGAGGTCCACGATCGACAGCCGGCGATGGACGAAGCCGAGGCCGGGCTCGACATGCGTACCGCTGCCGTCAGGCCCGCGATGCACCATCGCGTCGCTCATCCGCCTGAGTTGTGTCCCGTCGGGCAACGCATCACGGAAGGGGTGGAACAGACCAGCGATGCCGCACATAGAGCGATCCCTTCTGCACGTATGAGCCGAAACCAGAACATTCACGAAATCATTAGTTTTGCGGAACGCAACCACCAATTGCGGAAAGCGCTTGCGGCGCCCGTGTCCGATCACCTAATAATCGCGTAGGTTTAGGTGTCTTTGATTCGCAAAGGTGCTGAACCCACAGGGACAAGATAGCCGTGAGCGCTTCAGACGAAGTCCGACACACGCCTTTGGGTCTCATGACATTGCTGCCTGGCCGGACGCGACGTCTGGGGTGGCCGGTAGCCGCCGCCCTGATCCTGGGCATGTCGGCGGCGTTGTGGGCGCTGATCCTGCAGTCCATGTCATGGCTGGGCTTGTTCTAGGACACGCTCACTGCCCGCGCTGTCCAGCAGCCGCGGTTCCCCCTGCCTGAACCAGTCCGCGAGATCGCGAAGGCCGTCTTCGATCGGCAGGGCGTTGCGCAGGTCCAGTGCGGCGGCACTCGCATCACGCGAGCCCACCGAGTGACGGATCTCGCCCGCCCGGGACGGGCCGTGGCGCAGGACCGGCTCGACGCCCCACACACGCCCAAGCAGGCTGGCAAGGTCACGGACACTGGTGCCCGTGCCGGTGCAGACGTTGAAGACAGGTGCCTTCGGGCTGGCGCAACGCTGGGCTGCGATCAGCGCCGCCACCACGTCCGAGACGTGCACGAAGTCCCGCGTCTGGCCGCCATCCCCATAGACGTCGAGCGCCTCGCCACGCGACAGCCTTCCGCAGAAGATCGAGACGACGCCCGAGTAGGGTGAGCGCGGATCCTGCCGGGGGCCGAAGACGTTGAAGAAGCGCAGCCCGGCACTGGGCAACCCATGGACGATGCCGCCCGCCCGCGCATGCAACTCGCTGCCATACTTGTCGGTGCCATAGGCGGAAAGCGGCCGCGGCGGCTCGTCCTCCCGCACGGGGAGGCGCATGGGATCGCCGTAGATGGCGGCCGAGGATGCATAGACGACCGGCACCGGCACGCCCCGCACCTGCCCTTCCCGCCGCGCCGCATCGAAGGTCGCGATGCTGCCCGAAAGATTGGTCCGGTGCGTGCCGACCCAGTCCTGCACGCCGCGTTCGACCGAGGCGATGGCGGCCAGGTGGAAGCAGCCATCGACCCCGGCCATGGCGGCGCGCACGGTCTCGGCATCCGCCACGTCGCCCATCACCAGTTCGGCCCCCGGGGCCAGATTGTCCGGATGGCCGGTGGACAGGTCGTCGAGCACCCGCACCGCATCGCCGCGGGCCCGGAGCGCCTCGCACAGATGCGACCCGATGAAGCCGCATCCGCCGGTCACGAGGAAAGTGGCCATGCTCTCGTCCCTTCAGCATGATGTATCAATGGATTGCCGCGGCCCCGCCGGCGCGGCGGCCCTGCGCGATCGCGACCGGGAGGGCTCGCCGCGTGGTTCGGACGGGCTCGCCTCATGTCCGCCGCCCCGCCTGCAAGGGGGTCGCCCCGCAGGCCTGTGCGCCGGCACGGCTGCGCGGGTGGCCACGCGGCACGATCGCCAATGACGGTTCCTTGTCCGGCGGCGCCGTGAAGGGCGCGCCGGACGCCTCGAGCCAGGTCCAGGCGCGCCTCGCCGGCTCGCTGCCCAGCACGTCGATCAGCACGGCCAGGGATTGCAGCGCCCAGGGGCCGAAATTCCCGTCGCTCCGCGCCCAACCCGTCCCGTTCGACCAGCCGCGCTGCTGGGTCTCGGCGGCGATGCGGGCCCAGCTCGTGAAGGGCCGCGCCCAGGATTCCGGTGGCGAGATGGCCAGGAGGTAAGCGCAGCCATCATGCGGGTTGAAGCCGCGCGCCGCCGAGAGGAAGCGTCCCGCGAGGAAGTTCTCCATCCAGGCGAGGACAGCGCGGGCATCGGCCTGGCCGCGCCGGGCGGCGGCCCCGGCGGCGCTCGCGAACATGTCCTGCTGCCAGGGCGGCAGGGCGCCGGGCGTGCCGTATTCGCCGCGTATCCAGCCAAACGCCTCACCCTGTTCGCTGGTCCAGGCGGGGATGCGGCTGCGGACCCAGGCCCAGTTCGCCTGCTCCGCCATCACGTTCCAGGCCTGTTGCGAATCCCCCGCGGGAACCGCCCAGGCGGCGTTGCCGAGCTGTCGGAGAGACCAGGCGGCACCCCGCACCTGGGCGCTGCGGGTGACGTTGACGCCTTCCGCCAGGCCGCCGCGTGTCCCACGCCCCCACAGGGGGTTCGTCGGGCGCGACATCACCGACCAGCTCGCCTGCGCCTGCACGCCATCGAGGAAGGCACGCCGTCCCGTCAGCAGATAGGGCACGTAGGAGAGATCAGGCTGGTGCGCGGTGTCGGCGGCCCAGCCCGTGTCGCTCGGCACCTGCTGCATCAGGCCGGTGGGCGGCCGCCGCCCGCGCGGATCGGTCCAGAGTTCGTTCCAGCGCCGCGTGTCGAGCCAGCCAGCGGCCTCCTGGTCCCAGAAATGCCAGGGGATGGCTCCCGACGCCTCGGCCTGCCCGATGGCATAGGCCGCGGCCCGCGGGTCGCCGGTTATGAGCCAGCTCCCCTGGTAGGCGGTGGCCTGCCCGATATCCGGGCGGGCGCCACCGGCATACATGTCCTGCATGATGCCGCGCGGGGCGAACAGGCCCACCCAGTCCGGCCGGGCCATCGCCGCGGCGAGTTGCTGGAGACTGCCCTCCGACACGCCTGTCGCGAGGTCGTAGCGCGCGATCACGCCCAGCGCGCTGAGCCGCTCCGTATCCTGGCGCACGTGCGGCGGCTCGGACGCTGCCGTCCCGTCCGCCAGGCTCGCGAAGCTGCGCCCCCAAGCGGTGTAGTGATGATGCCGGACGCCCGAGGCGACCAGGGCCGCCCGCCCATCCACCGTCAGGCGCACATCGTAGGCCGCCGCGCCGCCGCCCGGGCGCATCGCGATGTCGTTGCGCAGCCATGGCTCCACGCGCAGCACGCCATCCGCCTGGATCGTCACGTCCACGATGCAGCGCAGGGAGGTCACTCCCCCCACCGCCTCGGCCGGCACGGCCTGCGACAGACGAAGCTGCATGGCAAGCGGGCCTGATTGCCAGAACGCGCCCTCGGCCAGGGCGCGCCGCGTCATCTCCAGCAGGTCGACCCGCCAGCCGCGCCCGCCCGCGGCGCCGATCTCGAGCACCGCCCGGCGCCCGCGCAGCGCCGCCGTGGCGTCGAGGGGGGCCTGCGCGCCTTGGCCCTGGACCCGACGCAATACGACGCCGGCATGCTCGCTCCGCCGCAGCGCCGGCGCCGCCAGCGCCACCACCCCGAATCGCGCCGAGCCGTCACCATGCCGCGTGACCACATCGAGCTGCGCCGGCAGCGTGCCGCCGCCCTCGATCCGTGCGGCGAGGCCGGCACCACGGGGAACGTCACCTGGCGCGAAGGTCATGCCGAAGACCGTCACGGCGCCGGCCGGCGCACCGCGGCCTTCCAGGACGATGCCGGCGATATCGCCGGAACCCGAGGCGCAGGGCATCGGCCAGGCCCTGACCCGATCCGGCTGCGCCTGCGCGCCCCGGCCGCCGGCGACGGCACCGAGGCCCGTCATAATCAGCGCGGAGCGCCGCCCGAGGCCTGTCGTCACCGCCGACACGCGAGGATCTCCCGGAACAGGTCGAGCTGGCCCCGCGTCGTTTCCTCCCAGCCGAAGGCCTTGGCATGGGCGCGCGTCGCGGCACGATCCGGCGGCGCGGAGAAGAGTGTCCGAACGCCGGCCGCGATCGCCTCGGGCGTCGTACGGTCGATCACCAGGCCGGCGGCCGGGCTGCTCACCGCCTCACGCGACCCCCAGGCGGGGCCGGCGATGGCCGGGGTGCCGCAGGCCATCGCCTCCAGCAGCACATTCGCCCAGCCCTCGCGTTCCGAGGCGAGGACGAGCGCATCCGCGGCGCCATAGAGCTCGGGCAGCTTGGCATGCGGCAACGCACCCAGCAGGCGCACCCGATCGCCGAGGCCGAGGCGCTCGATCTGTGCCTCCAGCGCCGCGCGATGCGGACCCTCCCCGGCGATCAGCAGCGTGACGCCCGGCAGGGCGGGCAGCGCGTCGATGATGTTGTGATGGCCCTTGCGCGGGATCAGCAGGCCCACCGACAGCAGCGTCGGCCCGGAGAGACCCAGTGCCGCGCGTGCCGCCTCACGATCGGCCGGCGGGCGGAACAGGTTGAGGTCCACGCCGTTGCGCAGGACCGTCACCTTGTCCTCCGCCGCGCCGAGTTCGACCAACCCATGCTTCAACCCCGCGCTGACGGCGACCAGCGCATCGGCCTCGACGATCGCCCTGCGGATCAGCCGCCCTGGCCAGCGATAGCGCGGCAGCAGGCTGGTATCCGACCCGCGCGCGGTCAGCACCGCGGGCAGACCGAATTCGCGGCCGAGCCACACCGCCACCACGCCGTCGGGATAGAGGTAATGGGCGTCGATCGCGTCGAAGCGATGACCTTCCGCCAACAGCCGCCGCAGGGCTGCGCGCGCGGTGTGCCACAGCGCGTGCGGCCCGGTGAGCAACCCGAAGCAGGGCGGCGCCGCGAAGCGCGGATGCAGCACGGTGATTCCGTGTCGCCGTTCGAGCCGCGGCGCGGCGGCATAGCGCGCCCAGGTGCCGAAGCGCGGCGAGCGGAAGGGAAACCACGGCACCGGCGCGAGCACCGTCGCCTCGGCCTCACCGCTGGCGAGCAGGTGGCGCAGCCGGTTCTCGACGAAGACGCCGTGATTGGGCTGCCCGGCATTGGGATAGAGCGTGGAGAAGGTGAGCAAACGGAGCGGGCGCGCGACGGGGCGGATGCCACTGCTCGCCGGCCGGTCCAGCACCGTCGTCGCTGATGAGCCGCCCATGACCCGGCCTCAGCGCCCGATGCCGCGGCGCGCGACCATCGTCGCGCCGCGCCGGGATACGAGAACCCGGCCGTTCATCGCGCGCCTTCCTGCAGCAGCACCACGCGCACGGTGGCCGCCAGGATGCGCAGGTCGAGCGCCAGGCTGCGGTTGCGGATGTAGTAGAGGTCATAGCCGAGCTTCATCCGCGAATCCTCGATCGAGGCGCCGTAGCGGTAGCGCACCTGCGCCCAGCCGGTGATGCCGGGCTTCACCGCGGCACGATCCGCGTAGTGCGGGATCACGCGATCGAGCTGCGCCACGAAGACGGGCCGTTCAGGGCGCGGGCCGATGAACGCCATGTCGCCGCGCAGCACGTTCAGGACCTGCGGCACTTCGTCGATTCGCGTCAGCCGGATGAAGCGGCCGACGCGTGTCACGCGTGGATCCTGCGGCACGGCCCAGACGGCCTGTCCCGGCGCCTCGGCATCTACCGTCATGCTGCGGAACTTGAAGAGCGTGAAGACGCGGCCTTGGCGGCCGACACGTTCCTGCCGGTAGAAGACCGGCCCGCGAGTCTCGAGGCGGATGGCGATCGCGGTCAGGACAAGCAGCGGCAAGGTGCCGAGCAGCAGGCCGCCGGCCAGCGCGATGTCCATCGTCCGCCGCACGATGGCGGCGGCCCGTCCCTCCTGCTGCGCGCCGGAGCCATCGAACCAGTTATCCGGCAGGCGCTCCGGCTCGAGCCATCCGTCCCGCTGCCGGCCGGCATCGCGTTCGGGAAGGGTCGCGGTGTCGTCGCCGCGTTCGTCGCGCGTGTGGATGTCGAGGGCAGGCCCGCCGAGCCACGGCTCGGCGGGGTTCGTCGTCGATGCGAGGATCAGGGGTGCCTCCCGTCGCGGCATGGCAGCCGCATCGGATGCAGCCGCTGCGGCGCCACCGGATGCGCCGGACAGCGCCAGGCCCGATCCGCCCTCCCCCATCCGCTTCATCGCAAGGACGGCGGTCCTCGTCGCGAGGACGAAGACAACAACGAAGATGACGAGGCCGAACATCGCGGCATCGATGGACCCGCCGGCGGCATCGGACAGCCAGATGCCGAGCGGCACGAGCACGAGCAGAACCGCCAGCGCCGCGCCCACGCCACGCATGGCGCGGCGGCCTCCCCGGCCCGGAGGCACGCCGGCCACGAGGCCGCCCCAGACGAGGTATGCGAGGCCGAGACACAGAGCAAAGCCCTCGGGCGGCAGTCCGCGCAGACCGAGATGCGCGGCCGTGGCCTTCAGCACGGTCAGGGCGCCGACGCCCGCCGCTGCTTCGATGGCGATGCGAGGCAGGGTCTCGCGATGCATTGCTGAGTCGTATTGAGGTGACATTCGCTCTCTCACTGCCTGCTTCCGGAACGCGAACGGAGCGCCCGTCACCACTCCTGACCGTGCCGTCTCGGGCTGTGACCAGAAAGTGGTTCGGTGCTCGGGTTTTCGGACGCCTTCAAGTACCGGCCGCAGAATGAAATGAATACCCCAAACGACACAATCAAAAACTTCTCCAAAGATTATCCACCTTCAGTATAGTTGAGCATACGCATACCACCTTGGCGTGCATGCTTGCGCCCCGAACGCAACGATGGCGACTCAAACAACCATTGATTGCAGACATCAATTTGATCGTCTCAGCCCAAAAATGATCATCTCCTTGTTGCTTCGATCTTCCGGAGTGGCGTAGCTTCCGCCGAACGCAGTCGAAACATTCTTGTTTCGTCGTTAGTCCGGTTGATCGCTGTTTCCTGAGGCACCACGCCATGCTGGCCATTCCGGCTCGCCGCCTGACGGTCCTTCTCTCCGCCCTGCTGGCCCTCGTCGCCTGCAGCCCGTCGGGAGACGTCGCACCCCCGCCCACGACGCGCGCCTCGGCGCCGCCCTATGTGATCGGGCCGGGCGACACGCTGGACATCTTCGTCCATCAATCCCCGGAACTGAGCATCACGGCCCTGCCCGTCCGCCCCGACGGGCGCCTGTCCATTCCGCTGGTGCCGGACATCGCCGCCGCCGGCCAGACGCCGAGCCAGCTCGCGCGTGAGATCGAACAGAGCCTGCGCCGCTATGTGCAGGAGCCCAATGTCACCATCATGGTGCGCACCTTCCAGGGTGCCCCCGAGGCGCAGATCCGCGTGATCGGCGAGGCCACGGAGCCGCGCTCCATGCCCTATCGCGAGGGCATGACGGTGCTCGACGTGATGATCAATGCACGCGGGCTGACGCGCTACGCTGCCGGGAACCGGGCCGAGATCGTTCGGCGGAATGGTACCGACGGCACCCGCCACAACATCCGCGTGCGTCTGACCGACCTCTTGCGCGGTGGCGATATGTCGCAGGACCTGCCGATGCAACCGGGCGACACCCTGCTCATCCCCCAGGCCTGGTTCTGAGCCATGCATCAGCTTGCTCTCGTAAAGCGGCACCTCGCGGCAGCCTGGCGCCATCGCTGGAAGGCGCTGGCCCTCGCCTGGGTCGTCGCCGTCGTGGGTTGGGGCGGTGTTCAGCTATTGCCCAAGTATTACGCCGCGAATGCCCGAATCTATGCTGACCCCGAGGCGCTGCTGCGGACCGTTCTACGCGGCCTGACCATCGACCCCGAGCCGGTCGGCCAGGTGGAACTGTTGCAGCGCACGCTGCTCAGCCGCCCGAACCTGCTGCGAGTGATCTCGAGCACAGAGCTGTCCGGCCGCGTCACGGATCCGGCCTCCGAGGAGGCGCTGGTCAACCAGCTGACGCGCGACATCCGGCTGACGGCGCTCGGCCGCAACCTGCTCACCATCGAGTATCGCGACCGCGATCCGCGGCTCGCGCACGATGTGGTGCAGGCCGTGGTCAACCTCTTCGTCGAGGAAGCCACCGGCACCGACCGCCGGCAGATCGAGAACGCCCGCAACTTCATCACCGGCCAGATCGCCGCCTATGAGCAGCAGCTCCGGGAAGCCGAGCGGCGCCGCGCCGAGTTCCAGGCCCGCTACGCCGACCTGCTCGCCCTGGACGGCAATGTCTCCCGCCTCGATTCGGTGCGCAGCCGCCTGCAGCAGCTTCGTGGCGAGGTGGAGGATGCGACGACCCGGCGAGACCTGCTGCGCCGGCAGCTCGCCGAGCTTCCCACGGCGCGGCCGCGCGCCGCCAGCGACCCCGCCGTCGCCGAGGCCGAGCGCGCCCTGCGCCAGCTCCGCCTGCGCTATACCGAGGAGCATCCGGACGTCATCGCCGCGCGCAATCGCCTCGCCGCCGCGCGCAGCGGGCCGCGCCTCGTCGCGCCCGACGGGGCGCCCACGCCCAGCTCGACGCAGGAACAGCTCCTGGTGCGGATCGTCGATGCCGATGCGCAGCTCGCCTCGCTCGAACGCCAGGTGCGCGATGCCGAGGCCGAGCTGGAGCGGCTGACGGACATGGCCCGCAATGCGCCCGGCGTGCAGGCGGAATTCCTCGGCCTCGACCGCGACTACACCGTGGTACGGCGCAACTACGAGGAATTCCTGACTCGCCGGGAATCCATCCAGATCGGCGACGCCGCGCGCACCAATGCTGAGAACACCAAGGTCGAGCTGGTCGACCCTCCGACCGTGCTCAGCGCGCCGGTGTCGCCGAACCAGCGCCTGCTCGCCGCCGGCGTGCTGGTGGCGGCACTCGCCGCGGGCGGCGCGCTCGCCGTCCTTCTCGTGCAGCTCGATGGCTCCTTCTATACGGTGGGCGAGCTGCGCCGCATCGGCCTGCCGGTGCTCGGCTCGATCTCGGATGCCCGGCCGCCACGCCCGGCCCTGGGCAACGTCGCCTTCGCCGGTGGCGTGCTTCTGCTCTTCGTGGCCTTCGCCGGCGTCTTCGCCGGGAGCCACCTGCTCTCGAGGATCGTCGCATGAGCGGCCGACCCCACCTCGCCGAGCGTGCCGTCGAGGCGCTGCAGGAGAAGGCGCGCCGCATCGAGGCGTCGCCGCTGCCGCCGCGTCCGCCGCTGGCGGCACCCGAACCGCGACGGAACCCGATACCCCCGGCCAGCGCATCGAACGCGCCGCCCATCGCCCTTGCGGCGCTGGAGGCGGCGGGGCTGGTCGTGCGGCCGCGTGGCGGCGCGCGCTCCCGCCTGGCGGAAGAGATCGCCCTGGTGCGGGAACAGGTGCTGCGCGGCATCCCGAACGCTTCGCCCGGCGACGACCGCTGTGCGCGTGTGGTCCTCGTCACCAGCGTGCGGCCGGGCGACGGCAAGACCTTCATTTCGCTGAACCTCAGCGCCTCGATCGCCGAGGGCGCGGGCGTGCCGGTGCTGCTCGTGGATGCCGATGGCCGGCGGGGCAGCCTCAGCGACGCGCTGTCGATCGGCGATCAGCCGGGGCTGCGGATGCTCGCCACGGGATCCTCGGTCTCGCCGGCCTCGCTGGTGCGGCCAACCGCGATCCCACAGCTCTCGGTCCTGGGCTTCGGCGGGCCGGCCGGCGAATCGTCGGCAGGGGAGCTGCTGTCGGAGGCGGTGCGCCGCGTCGCGACGGAACTGCCCAACCACGTGATCGTGCTCGACATGCCGCCGGCGCTCGCCACCAGCGATGCCGGCGTCCTCGCGCCGCTGGCGGGGCAGGTCGTGATGGTGGTCCTCGCCGAGAAGACCCAGCGCAACGAGCTAGAGTCGGCGCTCGACGTCCTCGATGCCTGCCCCGAGATCCGGCTGCTCCTGAACCGCGCCGGGCTCACGCTCAACAACAGCTTCGGGGCCCATGGAGGCTATGACGGCTATGGCAGCCCCGGGCGGGAATAGCGCCATCATGGGCGTGTCGCCGGTTCGCGGATCGGCGCTGAGCGTCGTGGCGCTGCTGGCCTGCGCCGCCCCGCTCGGCGCGCAGGAGGCACCGGTTGCCGCGGATGGCGCCCCCGCCGCGACGGGCGTCGCCCCGGCGGCCGTGGGGCCGCGCGGCGCACCGATCGGCGGCGGTGCGCTCGCCGATCCGGCGGAACCCTATGCCGGCAGCACATCGGTCCGGCTCGGCGCCTTCGGCGCGCCCTTCGGTGGCGTGGCCGCGCCCGCCGAGCCCGCGGGTCGGGCCTGGACGGTCAGCGCAGGCATCGCGGCGATGGCCGGCGCGACCAACAACGTCTACCAGACCCGCGACGACGCGCGTTCGGATGCGCTCTTCCTCATCACGCCCTCCATCCTCATCGAGGGCGCGTCCACGCGCGTCCGCGCGACGCTGAACTACGCGCCGACGGCGCAGCTCTACGCGACCTACACCGACCAGAATACGGTCATGCAGCTCGGTAATGGGCAGATCCTCGCCGAGCTCCTGCCGGGGGCCCTCTATCTCGACATCCGCGGTTCCGCGAGCCTCGGCACGACGGGGGGCGGGTTCGTGCCTGGCACGGCGCAGACGGCGCGCCGCAATGACCAGGTCCAGTACTACAATTTCCAGGTCGCGCCGTATTTCGTCCATCAGTTCGGCAGCGCGGCGACTGCGCAGGTCGGCTATGTCTTCCAGTATTCGGCGCAGCAGGGCAGCAGCGGCTTCCTGCCGAGCGCGGACCAGCCCTTCTTCGACGACCAGGGATACACGGCCAATCGCGGCTATGCGGTGATCCGCTCGGGCGAGGATTTCGGCAGGCTGGCCCTGCAGGGCCGCGTCGATGGGACCGAGTTCAGCGGCTCCGGCGTCTATGACGGCGCCCATGCCTTCTTCGCCACCGTCGAGGCCCGCTACGCCATCACCCCGGGCGTCGCGGTGCTGGTCGAGGGTGGCTACGAGAACATCTCCTATGGCGGTACCGAACCGGCGCGCATCGACGATGCGGTGTGGAATGTCGGGCTGCGCCTGACGCCGACGCGGGAGAGCTTCCTCGTCGTGCGCTACGGCCATCGCGGGGGTTTCGATTCGCCCTCGCTGGAAGCCGGTATCCAGCTCGGCGCCTATACGCGCCTGACCGCCTCCTATTCGGAGCGGCTCGCCACCAATGCGATGCTGGCGCAGGACCTTCTGAGCACCACGACGCTCGATGCGCTGGGCAATCCGGTGGATAGCCAGTCGGGCGCGCCGGTCCTCTATGCCAACTCCTTTTTCCCCGCCTCCAACGGTCTGTACCGGATCAGGATGGGGACGATGGCGCTGACCTTCGCCGGACCGCGCGACAGCATCACCATCTCGGCCTTCTACCAGAAGCAGGATCCGGTCTCCGCCACGCAGGGGACGCAGCTCTCGGAGTCGACAGGCTACTACGGCGGTATCGCCTGGACGCGGGAGATCACCCCCACCACCGCCATGACCATGCAGGTGCAGATCGGCAGGACGGATTATCTCGACAGTCCGTCGAGCAACGTTCTGCTCCTCGGCGCGGCCGTGTCCCATCGGCTCACCGAGCGCCTGCGGGCGACGGTGCAGGTCTTCTACAACAATCGCACCTCCAACGATCCCACCAACGAGTACGCCCAGGCGACGGTCATGGCCGGCCTGAGCTGGGCGTTCTAGGGAGGGCCCGCGGATGAAGATCGACTATTACGGGCTTCGCGAACATCCCTTCCAGATGACGCCGGATGCGCGCCTGTTCTTCCCGAGCACGGTGCACAGCCGCGCCTATGCGAACCTCCTCTACGGCCTCGCGCAGCATGAGGGCTTCATCGTCGTCACCGGCGAGGTGGGCGCGGGCAAGACGACGCTGATCGAGCGCCTCTGCGCCGAACTCGCGCAGCAAAACCACGCGGTCGCGCGCGTGATGACGACACAGGTCGAGGCGGATGACCTGCTGCGCCTCGTCGCCGTCGCCTTCGGCGCCGCCCCCGCCGGCAACAAGGCGGAACTGCTGCGCGGCATCGTCGCGAAGCTGTGGGAGGGAATCTCCGAGCGCGAGCAGCGCCACGTCCTGATCGTGGACGAGGCGCAAGCCCTGCCGGTTGGCGCGCTCGAAGAGCTGCGCATGCTCTCCAATGTCACCGAGGGGCAGCAGGCGCTGCTGCAGGTGGTGCTGATGGGCCAGCCGCAGCTCCGGCGCACGCTGGCGCGGCACGACCTCGACCAGCTCCGCCAGCGCATCATCGCCGCCTATCACCTCGGCGGGCTGACGCGCGAGGAGACGCACGCCTATGTCCACCACCGCATGACCTCGGTCGGCTGGAACGGGCATCCGTCCTGGCAGGAAGGCGCGCTCGACCTCGTCCATCACTATTCGGACGGCATTCCGCGCCGGATCAACCGGCTTTGCTCGCGCGTGCTGCTCGCCGGCACGCTGGACCAGAGCCCTGTGCTGACCCCCGAGCTGGTCGAGGCGACGGCCCTCGAGCTCGAGCAGGATCTCAGCGAGATCTGCAGCACCGAGACGCATCAGGACCCCTCCGCGCCCAGCGCGGGGAGCCTCGAGGACCTCGCCGAGCGCGTCGCCGATCTCGAGCGGGAAGCGGCACGCCGCGAGCGCGTCTTCCGCCGGCTGCAGGATCTCTTTGATGATCGGGCGAGGAGCGCGCGGCGATGACGACGCAGCCCATCCGCAACGCGATGAGCGTGGACGTGGAGGAGTGGTTCCAGGTGCAGGCCTTCGCCGGCACCATCGCGCGCGAGCGCTGGGACCATTTCGACAGTCGCGTCGAGGCGAGCACCGACCGCATTCTCGCGCGCTTCGCCGAGGCGGATGTGACGGCGACCTTCTTCATCCTGGGCTGCGTGGCCGATCGCCACCCGGCGCTGGTGCGCCGCATCGCCGCGCAGGGGCATGAGATCGCGAGCCACGGCCAGGGCCACGAACTCGTGCACGCCATCGGCGAGGCGCGGTTCCGCGCCGATATCCGCCGCGCCAAGCGCACGCTCGAAGATGTCGCGGGCGTCGCCGTGCGCGGCTACCGCGCGCCGACCTTCTCGGTCGGGCCGGTCATCACGCCCTGGGCGCATCGCGTCCTGGCCGAGGAAGGCCATGCCTACAGCAGCTCGGTATTCCCGGTGGGCCACGATCTCTATGGCGCGCCGGATGCGCCGCGCGGTCCGCACGTGCCGGACCCGGCGGGCGTCGTCGAACTGCCCATGACGACGCTGCGCGCCTTCGGGCGCAACCTGCCCTGCGCCGGGGGCGGCTGGTTCCGCCTCGCCCCCTACCCTCTCTTCCGCACCGCGCTGCGGCGCGTGCATGCGCAGGAAGGTCGCGCGGGCGTCTTCTACTTCCACCCCTGGGAGATCGACCCCGGCCAGCCGCGCCTGGCCGCCGCGCCGGCGCGCGCGCGCTTTCGGCATTATGCGCGGCAGGCCTCGATGGAAGCTCGCCTCACCCGGCTGCTGCGCGACTTCGCCTGGGGCCGGATGGACGATGTCTTCGCCGAGGCGATCGGCGGCACCAGCGCGCGGCCGCTTGCCGCCGCGGCGGAGTAAGCGCGCCATGGCCATCCTCATCCGTGATCTCGACGAGACATCCGCCCCGGCCTGGGACGCCTTCGTGCGCGCCATGCCCGAGGCGACCTTCTTCCACCTCAGCGCATGGGCCGGCGTGATCCGCGAGAGCTTCGGCCATCGCACCTACTACGCCTATGCCGAGCAGGATGGCGCGATCGTCGGCGTGCTGCCTCTCGCCCGCATGACGACGCGGTTGTTCGGCGACCTGCTCGCCTCGACCCCCTTCTGTGTCTATGGCGGCGCCGTCGCGGCGACGCCGGAAGCGGCGGCCGCCCTCGAGCATCACGCGGTCGAGATGCAGGAGCGTCTCGGCGTCCCCTGCCTCGAATTCCGTCGCCGCGAGGAGCCCGATCCGGGCTGGACGACGCGGGCACCGCTCTATTTCACCTTCCGCAAGTCCTTCGCCATCACGGGCGACGACACCAAGGACCTGGAGCGCAACATCCCGCGCAAGCAGCGCGCCGAGGTGCGCAAGGCCATCAAGCGCGGCCTGACCGCCGTGACCGATGGCGATGTGGACCGGCTGCATCGCATCTATGCCGAGAGCGTGCGCAACCTCGGTTCGCCCGTCTTCCCCCGGCGCTATTTCCGCGCGCTGGCTGCGGCCTTCCCCGATGCGCACGACGTGACGACCGTGCTGCATGAGGGGCGGCCGGTGTCGGCGGTGCTGAACTTCCACTTCCGCGATGAGGTGCTGCCCTATTACGGCGGCGGCACGCGGGAAGCGCGCGGCGTCGCCGCCAACGACCTGATGTACTGGGAGGTGATGCGCCGCGCGGGTGCGGAACGCGGCGCGACGCTGTTCGATTTCGGGCGCAGCAAGATCGAGACCGGCGCCTTCGCCTTCAAGAAGAACTGGGGCTTCGAGCCCCAGGAGCTCGCCTATTGCTACCGGCTCGGGCCTGGTGCCGCAGTGCCGGACAACAACCCGAACAACCCGAAATACCGGCTGATGATCGCGGCCTGGAAGCGCCTGCCGCTCGCGGTGGCGAACCGGATCGGGCCGCATCTCGTGCGCGGGCTGGGATGAGGCGGCCATGACGAAGCGTCTGCTCTTCCTCGCCCACCGCATCCCCTACCCGCCGAACAAGGGCGACAAGATCCGCGCCTGGCACATGCTCGACCATTTGCTGCGCGAGTGGCAGGTCGATCTCGGCTTCCTGGTGGATGATCCGGCGGATCTGCAGCATCTCGACACCTTGAAGGCGCGTTGCGCGGCGGTGGGCCACGGCGTCATCGAACCCCGCAACCGGCTCCTGCGCGGCTTGCGGGCGCTGCGGCCGGGACAGCCGATCAGCCTCGGCTGGTTCCATGATGCACGGCTCGCGGCCTGGGTGCGGGAACGGCTCGCGACACAGCGCTACGACGCGGTCTTCGCCTATTCCTCGGCGATGGCGCCCTATCTCTGGGGGCCCGAGACGCGCGGCATGCGGCGCGTGCTCGACATGGTCGACGTGGATTCCGAGAAGTGGCGTGCCTATGCCGCCGATGCGCGCCCCCCGATGCGCCATGTCTGGGCGCGGGAGGCGCGCACGCTGCTGGCCTTCGAACGCCGCGCTGCCGCCGCCTTCGACAGCACGCTGCTGGTCTCGCGCGAAGAAGCCGCGCGCTTCGTCGAACTCGCCCCCGAATGCGCGGTGCGGGTGGATTGGGTGGCGAATGGCGTGGACCTCGACCAGTTCGATCCGGATCGGGCGGGCGCGAATCCCTATGACGGCACCGCGCCGGCCATCGTCTTCACCGGCACCATGGACTATCGCCCGAATGTCGAGGCCGTGACCTGGTTCGCCGATCATGTGCTGCCGGAGTTGCGGCGCCGCCAGGCGCAGCCGCCCGTCTTCCATATTGTCGGTGCGCGGCCGAGCGAGGCGGTGCGCGCGCTTGCCGCACGGCCCGGCGTGCAGGTGGCGGGCGCGGTACCCGATATCCGCCCCTATATCGGCCACGCCGCGATGGCCGTCGCGCCGCTGCGCATCGCGCGCGGCATCCAGAACAAGGTGCTGGAAGCGATGGCGATGGCGCGGCCCGTCGTGGCCTCGCCCGAAGCGTTCGAGGGTGTGCAGGCGCATCCCGGCCGCGACCTGCTGGTCGCCGATGGCCCCGCCCGCACCATCGCCGCGGTGGAAGAGGTGCTCGCCGGCCGCCATGCGGCAATGGGCGAGGCCGCGCGGCGCGCCGTGCGCGCGGGCCACGACTGGTGGGCGACGCTGCGGCGGCTCGATGCCGTGCTGGCGGGACGACCGATGGAACGCGCCCCGCGCATCCCGCTCCTGGCGATGCAGGGAGGGATGACATGACGACCCGAAACCCCTGCCCCGACTGGATGCGGTCCGCGTCGATTCAGCGGTTTCGTCGCGCGCCAATCGTTCCGGTCATGTATAGTTCTGCCTCTTGGAGGAGCTACTGAAGATGCCCCTGGTGAATGTCACCCTAGGCGAAGATGTTCGGATCACACACCCCGAATTGGTAAACCTATACGGCTGCACAATCGGTGGTGGTACCAAGGTCGGCCCTTTCGTCGAAATCCAGAAGAACAGCCATATCGGCTCGCGTTGCAAGATTTCATCCCATTCGTTCCTCTGCGAGGGGGTGACGATCGAGGATGAAGTCTTCATCGGGCACGGCGTGATCTTCACGAATGAACTCTACCCCCGCGCAACCACCGAGGCCGGGGACCTCCAGACCGAGGCGGACTGGACGGTGGTGCCCACCCTGATCCGGAAGGGCGCCTCCATCGGCTCGAACGCGACGATCGTCGCGGGCGTGACGATCGGACGCGGCGCCATGGTCGGTGCGGGCGCGGTGGTGACGCGGGACATCCCGGACGGCGCTCTGGCGCTCGGCGTGCCGGCCCGCGTGGTCGGACGGGTTGCGGACAGAATGGCGCAGCAGCGCCCAGCGATGGCGGAGACGGACGCATGATTGGCATCGGCATCATCGGCTATGGTTATTGGGGACCGAACCTCGCTCGTTCGGTGGCGGAGACGGATGGGGCGCGGCTGACCGCCATCGCCGATTTCTCCGAAGCGGCGCGCGCGCGCGCCGCCAAGCGCTACCCCGCGACACGGATGTACGAATCCTGGCGCGAGATGCTCGACGATCCCGAGACGGATGCGGTGCTGATCGCCACCCCCGTGTCGAGCCATTTCGAGATCGCCCTCGCCGCGCTGCGCAAGGGCAAGCACGTGCTGGTCGAGAAGCCCATCACCGACCGCTCGACCGAGGCGCGGCTGCTGATCGACGAGGCCGCGCGGCGCGGCCTGACGCTGATGGTCGACCACACCTTCGTCTACACGGGCGCGGTGCGGAAGATCGGCGAGCTGATCGGCGCCGGCGAGCTCGGCGACATCTTCTACTACGACAGCACGCGGGTGAATCTCGGCCTGTTCCAGCGCGACGTGAACGTGATCTGGGACCTCGCCGTGCATGACCTGTCGATCCTCGACTTCCTGCTGGCGGAAAAGCCCTCGGCGGTCTCGGCGAGCGGCTCCGGCCACATTCGCGGCAGCCAGGAGAACATGGCGCATCTGACGCTGTTCTATCCGAACGGCACGGCGGCGCATCTCAACGTCAACTGGCTCGCGCCGGTGAAGGTGCGCCAGACGCTGATCGGCGGCAGCAAGAAGATGATCGTCTGGGACGACCTCGAGCCCAGCGAGAAGATCAAGGTCTATGACCGCGGCGTGTCGGTCGGCGACGATGCCGGCGTGGTCGAGCGCCGCATCTCCTATCGCTCCGGCGACATGTGGGCGCCGCAGATCTCGGTGAAGGAGGCGCTGCTGACCGAGATCGAGCACTTCGTCGACTGCATCGAGAACGGCAAGACGCCCATCACCTCGGGCGAGAGCGGCCTGCGCGTCGTCGAGACGCTGGAAGCAGCGATGCTGTCGCTGCGCCAGCGTGGCAACCCTGTCGAAATTGCGGAACTGAGGAAGGCGTCATGATCCCCCTGCTGGACATCCGCGCGCAATACGCGGGCATTCGTGAGGAACTGGAACCCGTCGTGCTGGAGACGCTGGCGAGCGGCGCCTACGTCTCCGGTCCGCGCGTCGAGGCCTTCGAACAGGATTTCGCGGCCTATTGCGGATCGCGCGAGTCGATCGCGCTGAATTCGGGCACCTCGGCGCTGCACCTGGCGCTGCTCGCGCTCGACATCGGCCCGGGTGACGAGGTCATCACCACGGCGATGACCTTCGTCGCGACGGTCGCGGCCATCCGCTACGCCGGCGCGACGCCGGTGCTGGTCGATGCCGACCTGCGCACCTTCAACATCGACCCGACCCTGATCGAACGCGCCATCACGCCGCGCACCAAGGCGATCATCCCGGTGCATCTGCATGGCCGCCTCGCGGACATGGATGCGATCCGGCGCGTCGCCGACCGCCACGGTATCCCGGTGATCGAGGATGCCGCCCAGGCGCATGGCGCGGAATGGGAAGGCCGCCGCGCCGGCACCTTCGGCGCGATCGGCTGCTTCAGCTTCTATCCCGGCAAGAACCTCGGCGCCTGCGGCGAGGGTGGCGGGGTCGTCACCGACGACGCCGCGCTGGGCGCGGCGATCCGCCAGTTGCGCGACTGGGGCCAGGCCGGCCGCTACAACCATGTGCGGCATGGCTTCAACTACCGCATGGATGGCATCCAGGGGGCGATCCTGCAGGTGAAGCTGCGCCATCTGTCCGACTGGACGGAAGGGCGGCGTCGCGTCGCGCGGATCTACGACAAGCTGCTCGCCGGGTCGGGGGTCATCACGCCGACGAAGCCGGAAGGGCTTGAGCACGTCTACCACGTCTATGCCATCCGTTCGGCGGCACGCGACGAACTCGCCACCCGCCTCGCCGCCGCCGGCGTGGCGACGGGGCTGCATTATCCGTGCCCCGTGCATCTCCAGCCGGCCTATGCGGATCTCGGCTATCGCGAAGGCGATTTCCCGGTCGCCGAGCGCCTGTCGCGCGAGATGCTCTCCCTGCCCATCTATCCCGAGCTGACCGAAGCGCAGCAGGAACATATCTGTGGCGCGCTGCTCCGCGCCGAGGAGGACCGGCATGAGCGCGTCGCCTGATCTGCAACTCATCGGCTCCGCACTCCAGGGCGCGCGCTGCCTCGTCACCGGCGGGGCGGGCTTCGTGGGGTCGGAGACGGTCGACCAGCTCCTCGCCGCCGGTTGCGGCGAGGTCGTGGTGATCGACAACATGGTGCGCGGGCGGCGCGAGAACATCGCCCGCGCGCTGACCACCAACCGGCTCCGCCTGGTCGAGGGCGACATCCGCGATGCGCGGCTGCTCGACAGCGTGGTCCAGGGCAGCGACATCGTCTTCCACCAGGCGGCCCTGCGCATCACGCAATGCGCGCAGGAACCCCGCGCCGCCTTCGAGGTGATGGCGACCGCGACCTACGACCTGATGGAATCCTGCGTGCGGCACAAGGTGCGCCGGCTGGTCTATTCCTCCTCCGCCTCGGTCTACGGCATGGCGGATCATTTCCCGACCACCGAGCGCCAGCACGGCTACGACAACCGCACGCTCTACGGCGCGACCAAGATGTTCGGCGAGGGGCTCTGCCGCTCCTTCAACGACATGTACGGGCTCGACTACGTCGCGCTGCGCTACTTCAACGTCTACGGCCCGCGGATGGACATCCACGGGCGCTACACCGAGGTGCTGGTGCGCTGGATGGATCGCCTGGCCGCCGGTCAGCCGCCGATCATCTTCGGCGACGGGCTGCAGACCATGGACATGATCCATGTGCGCGACATCGCCCGCGCGAACATCCTCGCCGCCGCCTCGGACGCGACGGACATCGCGCTCAATGTCGGCAGCGGGACCGAGACCTCGCTGCTCGACCTCGCCCGCCTGCTGGCGCAGGTGCTGGGCCGGCCCGAGCTGGTGCCGATCCACGAGGCCGAGCGCGCGGTGAACCCGGTGCCGAAGCGCCTCGCCTCGACCGCTCTGGCGCGCGAGACGATCGGCTTCGAGGCCAGCGTGCCGCTCGATCAGGGCTTGGCCGAGCTGGTCGAATGGTGGCGTCACGAGAAGCTGCAGAGACGGGAGGTCGCGTGATGATCCCGATTACCAAGCCCCTGGTGGGCGAAGAGGAAGCGGCCGCGGCGGCCGAGGTGATCCGCTCCGGCTGGCTCACCCAGGGCCCGCGCGTCGCGCAGTTCGAGGCGGATTTCGCCGCCCTGGTCGGCGCGCCGCATGCGATCGCCGTGTCGAACTGCACCACGGCGCTGCACCTCGCCCTGCTCGGCGTCGGCGTCGGCCCGGGCGACGAGGTGATCACGGTCAGCCACACCTTCATCGCCTGCGCCAACGTCATCCTGCAGTGCGGGGCGGAACCGGTCTTCGTGGATGTCGATCCGCGCACCTTCACCATGGATGCCGCGGCGCTCGAAGCCGCCGTGACGCGGCGCACCCGCGCGATCCTCTGCGTGCACCAGATCGGCATGCCGTGCGACATGACCGCGATCATGGCGGTGGCGCACCGGCACGGGCTGCGCGTGGTCGAGGACGCGGCCTGCGGCCTCGGTTCCGATATCCTGTATGAGGGTGAATGGCAGCCGGTGGGCGCGCCGATCGGCGATGTCGCGTGCTTCTCGCTCCATCCGCGCAAGGTCATCACGGTCGGCGACGGCGGCGTGCTGACGACACGCAGCGCGGCACTCGACGCCCGCTTCCGCCTGCTGCGCCAGCACGGCATGTCGGTGCCCGACACCGTGCGCCACGGCAGCCCGCAGGTGATCTTCGAGAGCTATCCGGAACCGGGCTTCAACTACCGCCTGACCGACATCCAGGCAGCGGTGGGGATCGAGCAGCTCAAGCGCCTGCCCGAGATCGTCCGCCTCCGGCGCGAGCGCGCGGAGGATTACCGCCGTCTCCTCGCTCGCGAGGTGCCGGAAGTCGAAGCGCCCTTCGAGCCCAACTGGGCGCGCACGAACTGGCAGTCCTTCGCGATCCGCCTGCCGGAGGCGCTCGATCAGCGCGGCGTGATGCAGGCGATGCTCGACCGCGGCATTGCGACGCGGCGCGGCATCATGTGCATCCACCGCGAACCCGCCTATGCGAGCCGCAAGCCCCAGGCACCGCTCGGCGTCTCGGAGGCGGTGCAGGACCACACGATCCTGCTGCCGCTCTATCCGCAGATGACTGCGGCGGAGCAGGAACAGGTGGTCACGGCGCTGCGCGCGGCGATCGACCTGCTCGCCGCGCCGGTCCGCGCGGTCGCGTGAGGTGAGGCGGATGAAGCCTGGCGACGCGCCTGGGCGTCTTGCGATCCTCGGGGCCAGCGGCAATGCGCTCGACATCCTCGACATCGTTGGCGCGCTCAACGTCGCGGGCCAGGTGTGGGATGTCGTGGGCGTGCTCGATGACGCGGCGGGGCCGAGCTTCGCGGGCATTCCCGTGCTCGGCTCGCTGGCCGCGGCGGCGGCGATGATCTGCCCCGGGGGCATGCTCGAAGGCGCGCAGTTCCTGCTCGCCATCGGCAGCGACCGGAGCCATGCGGCGCGGGAGGCGATCCTCGCGCGCACCGGCCTCATGCAGGCATCCTTCGCCACGCTGGTGCACCCCGCCGCCGGCGTGTCGCCACGCGCGACGTTGGCGGCGGGCTGTTGCGTGGGCTTCGGCGCTTCCGTCGCAGGACGGGCGCGCCTCGCCCCGCACGCCTGGGTCGGGCCAGGCGCGGTGATCGGGCACGACGCGATGCTCGACCCCTTCGCCATGATGGCGCCGCGTTCGACCATCAGCGGCGGGGTTCGGATCGGCCGTGGCGCCTATGTCGGCAGCGGCGCGGTCGTGCGCCAGGGCATCGCCATCGGCGCACGCGCGCTGGTCGGGCTCGGCGCGGTGGTCGTGAAGGATGTCGCCCCCGATGCGGTGGTGGTGGGCAATCCGGCCCGTCCACTGCGCGGCGCCGAGGCCGACGCACCCTTCGCGCGCGGTTAGGGGATTTCCTGTTCGAACGGCACGGGCCTCTCGCCCGTGCCGAGGGCGCGGAAAGCGG
>JAYSDS010000013.1:38367-65574 GCA_041914265.1 Roseomonas sp. | reverse complement strand
CCGATTAACTTAGTGACCGTCCGGCCCTTCGTCAACCCGCCCCGTCAGCGGCGTGAGGGGGCTTTTACGGACCTGACCCCGACATGTCAAACGGGTTTCATGCGGGCCCGTGCAATGCGTCTAGCGCATATCTCAACCTCTTGATCTTTCCAGGACTGCCTTCCGACTCGAAGTTCACGCATTAACGTCTTGTCACCTCAGCCCTATCCATGGCGAAACGCCCTGAGAAACCGCGACGCAGGAGGCTTTCCCGAAAGATGCGGCTCCGCACGGCTACCGCCATTCTGGCGCTCCTTGCCCTCTACCCCGCCAGCAGGCTGGGCATGTCCCTCCAGGCAGAACCTGATACGCCCAGCCATGAAGCTGCGGCCGAACCACCCAGCATCGCCCCTGTCGACCTGGCGGATGCCGTAGCCAAGGCAGTCCCAGAGGAAACGCCAACCGCCGAGGCGACCTTCCCCTTGCCGATTGCCGCCCTGCCCGATGAGGTGCCCGACACAGCCGCCCCGGAGGCGGAGCCCCCTGAAGCCGAGACACAGCAGCGTGTCCTCGTTGTCGCGCGCGGCGACACGCTGGCGGGCTTGCTCGACGAGGCCGGTATCGACAGCGCGGAAGCCCACACCGCCATTGAGCGGCTGGCCCGCCATTTCCGTCCCAGCACGCTTCGCCCTGGTGACGAGATCGCGATCCGCCTGTCTGCGGACGATACCCCGGCCCTCCTCGAGATCGAGATCGAGCCCGAGCCCGGCCGGATCGTCCGTGTCGCCCGTACGCCCGATGGTGACTGGACGGATGAGGAGACGATCGCGCCGCGCAGCCGCTTCCTGGTCCGGGCGGAGGGCAGCGTCGATGGTGGCCTTTTCCCCGCCATGACACGCGCGGGTCTGCCCGCCAGCATGGCGCTCTCCCTCATCCGCATCCTGGGCCACCAGGTCGATTTCCAGCGCGACCTGCAGCCGGGCGACCGCTTCCATGTGCTGTTTGATCGGTTCCGCGACAGTGATGGGAACCTGCTCAGCCACGGCGAGATCCTGAAAGCCACCCTGACCCTCTCCGGCCGGACTCTCGAGGTCTGGCGGCACAAGAACCCGAGCGGCGATGTCGGCTGGTTTGACGAGCAGGGCCGCAGCCTGCGCCGCTCCTTCCTCCGCACCCCTCTCGACGGGGCACGCATCTCCTCGGGCTTCGGCCGGCGCAGTCATCCGGTGCTGGGGTACAACCGCATGCACCAGGGCATCGACTTCGCGGCCCCCAGCGGCACGCCGGTCTACGCCGCCGGCGACGGCGTGGTCATCTCCGCGAAGCGGGAAGGCGGCTACGGGCTGATCGTGCGCCTCCGCCACCCCAACGGTGTGCAGACGCGCTACGCACATCTCTCCCGCTTTGGCCGCAACATCACCGCTGGCCGAAGCGTCCGCCAGGGCGTCGTCATCGGACATGTCGGATCCACGGGCATGTCGACCGGCCCGCACCTGCACTACGAGATCGCGATGAACGGCAATGCCGTCGATCCGGCCCGCCATGTTCAGCCACCCGTCCGCCTCGCCGGGGCGGATCTCAACGCCTTCCGCGCGCGCCAGCGCCAATTGACCCGCCTCGCGACCGGGTTCACCTCGGCCGACGAAGTCGCCCTCGCCACCGACTGAACGCGAAGGGACCGGCGGAGTGACCTCCGCCGGCCTTCCAGATGCTACTTCGCGTGAGGCCGCCTTATCGGCGAGCCCTTCGGCCCACGCGGTACTACGCCGCCCTGGCCAGCACCGGCCGGACCTCGAGCCCATCCGGCGACGCGGTGACGCGTACCGTCTCTCCGTCCTTGATGCTGCCTTCCAACAGCAACCCGGCCAGCCGGTCCTGCAGGTTGCGCTGGATCACCCGCTTCAGCGGCCGCGCACCGTAGATCGGGTCGTAACCAGCCTCCGCCAGCCATTCGCGGGCCTTGTCGTCCAGTTCCAGCGTGACCTTGCGGTCCTCCAACAGCTTCAGGAGCCGCTGCAGCTGGATATCGACGATGGAGGACATGTCGCCACGCGCCAGACGCCGGAACAGCACGATCTCATCCAGCCGGTTGAGGAATTCCGGCCGGAAGCGTTCGCGCACCGCCCGCATCACTGCCGGCCGCACGGTATCGACATCGGCGTTCTCCGGCAGTTCCGCGATCGCCTGGCTGCCGAGGTTGCTCGTCAGCACGATGATCGCGTTGCGGAAATCGACCGTCCGCCCCTGCCCGTCCGTCAGACGCCCGTCGTCAAGCACCTGCAGCAGCACGTTGAAGACGTCGGGATGCGCCTTCTCGACCTCGTCGAACAGGATGACCTGGTACGGACGACGTCGCACCGCCTCGGTCAGCGTGCCGCCTTCCTCATAGCCGACATAGCCCGGCGGCGCGCCGATCAGCCGCGAGACAGCGTGCTTCTCCATGAACTCGGACATGTCGATCCGGGTCATCGCGCGCTCGTCATCGAACAGAAACTGCGCCAGCGCCTTCACCAGCTCGGTCTTGCCGACGCCCGTGGGCCCGAGGAACAGGAACGACCCGATCGGACGGTTCGGATCCTGCAAGCCCGCCCGCGCCCGCCGCACGGCCTTGGAGACGGCTTCCAGAGCCTCCTCCTGCCCCACGACGCGACGACGCAGCGCGTCCTCCATCCGCAGCAGCTTGGCGCGCTCGCCTTCGAGCATCTTCTCGACCGGCACGCCGGTCCAGCGGGACACGACCGCGGCGATGCCTTCCTCGGTCACCGCCTCGTTCACCAGCCGCCCATCGCCCGAACCCGCTTCGGCGATCTGCTTCTCAAGCTGCGGGATGGTGCCGTAGAGCAGCTCCGACGCCTTGCCGAGGTCGCCCTTGCGCTGCGCCAGCTCCACTTCCGTCCTCGCCTTGTCGAGCTGCTCCTTGAGCTTCTGGCTCTCGACCACCTTCGACTTCTCGGCTTCCCAACGCTGCGTCATCTCACGCGAGCGCTCCTCAAGGTCGGCCAGTTCCTTCTCAAGCTTCGCGAGCCGATCCTGCGACGCCGCGTCATGCTCCTTCTTCAGAGCCTCGCGCTCGATCTTCAGCCGCATCAGGTCGCGGTCGATCGCATCGAGTTCCTCGGGCTTCGAATCCACCTGCATCCGCAGGCGGGACGACGCCTCGTCGATCAGGTCGATCGCCTTGTCCGGCAGGAAGCGGTCGGTGATGTAGCGGTTCGACAGGGTCGCGGCCGCCACCAGCGCGCTGTCCGTGATGCGGACACCGTGGTGCAGCTCGTACTTCTCCTTGATGCCGCGCAGGATCGAGATGGTGTCCTCGACACTCGGCTCACCCACGAAGACCGGCTGGAAGCGCCGCGCCAGCGCAGCGTCCTTCTCGACATGCTTGCGGTACTCGTCGAGCGTCGTCGCGCCGATGCAGTGCAGCTCGCCGCGCGCCAGCGCCGGCTTCAGCAGGTTGGCCGCATCCATCGCGCCATCCGCCTTGCCCGCGCCCATCAGCGTGTGCATCTCGTCGATGAAGACGATGATCTCGCCTTCGGCCTTCTCGACCTCCTGCAGGACGCCCTTCAGGCGCTCCTCGAACTCGCCGCGATACTTCGCGCCGGCGACCATCGCACCAAGGTCGAGCGCCATCACGCGCTTGTCCTTCAGCGCCTCCGGCACGTCGCCCTTGATGATGCGCAGCGCGAGGCCCTCGACGATCGCGGTCTTGCCCACGCCGGGCTCGCCGATCAGCACCGGGTTGTTCTTGGTGCGCCGGGCCAGCACCTGGATCGCGCGCCGAATCTCCTCGTCGCGGCCGATCACCGGGTCGAGCTTGCCCTCGCGCGCCGCGGCCGTGATGTCGCGCGCGTACTTCTTCAGCGCGTCGAAGCTTTCCTCGGCATTCGGGCTGTTAACCGTGCGGCCCTTGCGCAGATCAGCCACCGCCTTCTCGAGCTGCTGCGGATTGGCACCGGCGTCGCGGAAAGCGCGGCCGGTATCGCCCTCGCTCGCGGCGAGCGCGACGAGCAGACGGTCCTGCGCGACGAACTGGTCGCCCGCCTTCGTCGCCTGCTGTTGCGCGGCATCCAGCACGCGCACGATGTCCGGGGTGAACTGCGGCTGACCCGCGCCGCCACCCGAAACCTTCGGCAACTTCGCAAGGCTCGCTTCAAGCGCCTGCTTCACGCGAACCGGATCGCCGCCCGCCGCGCGGATGAGCCCGCTCGCGGCGCCTTCATTGTCGTCGAGCAGCGCCTTGGCGAGATGCGCCGGCGTCACCTGCTGATGATACTCGCGGATCGCGATGGTCTGGGCCGCCTGCAGAAAGCCCTTGGCCCGGTCGGTAAACTTCTCGATGTCCATTCTGTCCCTCTCCTGAGCGGACGGCCACACCCACCCCCAATCAGGCAGCGGGTACGCCTCTGTCGCATGCCATGTGGTAAGTCTCCTTGATCTGGTTCAAGGGGATGCCATGCGCATTGAGTCGATCTATCGCTACCCCGTGAAGGGCCTGACGGCCGAG
Source organism: Roseomonas sp. (assembly GCA_041914265.1). Taxonomy (GTDB): domain Bacteria; phylum Pseudomonadota; class Alphaproteobacteria; order Acetobacterales; family Acetobacteraceae; genus Neoroseomonas. Next base: position 61,088 of record JAYSDS010000013.1, on the reverse strand, counting down.
GCGCTGGAAGAGGTCGCCCTTCTCCCCGGCCGGACCCTGCCCGAGGATCGCCGCTTCGCCCTGGTCCAGGGCGATGCGCCCTTCGACCTCGCCGCGCCCGCCTGGCTGCCCAAGCGCCATTTCGGCTGCCTGATGGTCAATGCCAGGCTCGCCCTGGTCCATTCGGCCTTCGACCCGCGCTCGGGCGATCTGCTCCTGCGCATTCCGGGCGCCGATCCCCTGCTCGTCAGCACGCGCACCGAGGATGGCCGCGCCGCGATCGCCGGGGCCCTCACCGCCTATCTCGGCGAGGAAGCCCGCGGCACGCCCCGCTTCCTGGAAGCGCCCGGCCATTCCTTCTCCGACGTCGCGACGAAGGTCGTCTCCATCATCGGGCTGTCCAGCCTGCGCGCGCTGGAACAGGCCGCTGGCATGAGGCTCGACCCGCTGCGCTTCCGCGCCAATGTCTATGTCTCGGGCGGCAGCCCCTGGACGGAATTCGACTGGATCGGGCAGGAGATCCAGCTCGGCCAGGTGAAGCTGCGCGTGGTCAAGCGCATCGTGCGCTGCCCGGCGACCGAAGTGAATCCCGGCACCGGCGAACGGGACGCGAAGCCGCCGCGGTGGCTGCGCGAACATTTCGGCCACATGGACCTGGGCGTCTATGCCGAAGTGATCGAAGGCGGGCGGATCAGCGTGGGCGACGCGCTGGAGGCGCTGGCGCCCGCCGGATAGGCTCAGCCCAGTACACGCCAGCCCTTGCGGGCGGCGTCGAGATAGCCGTGCCACTCGGGCGGGATCGGATGGGCACGCTCATAGGCTGCCTGCTCCGCGGGGCTGAGCGCCGCGTAGCGGTCGCGCACGGCGTGGAAGAGGGCCTCGCCCCCCATCCGCCAGCCGATGGAATCGGCCGGCCAATCGGGGCGGAGGATCCAGGGTGGCGGCAGCGCCGCGGGATCGAAGCCTCGCGGCGGCGGCAGGGCACGGCGCACCGTGTCGCGAAGCCGCCGGCCCAACTCGGCCAGGCGGGCCATCCAATAGCCCGCCGCAGTCACCCGATACCGGCCCGCGGACCAGCCCCCTGCGCCGGGGCCACGGCGCGCCGGCTCACGCCGGCTCGCGCGCCTCGCCCTCGGCGCCTTCCGCCTCGGGCATCTCGGTCGGTGCCGGGCTGGTGACTTCCACGGCCTCGCCCGCGGGCTCGCCTTCGCCGCCCGGTTCCTGGCCCTGGAAGCGCCGCTGCTGCTGCGTCTGCTGATGCTGCGCCGCCGCCTGGTTCATGGCGTTCAGGATGCGGAAATAATGCTCCGCATGCTGGAAATAGGACTCCGCCATCACCCGGTCGCCGCCGCTGGTCGCGTCGCGGCCAAGCTGGAGGTACTTCTCAAAGAGCTGCTGCGCGGTACCGCGCAGGCGCATGTCCGGGCCAGAGGAATCGAACACATGGTTGCGGTTCAGCGGCTGGCGGTCACCGCCGCCGCCACCGCCACCACCCCCGCCGCCGTGCCGGAACTGCCCTCCGCCCCCATGGCGATGACCGCCGCGGCCGCGCATGCGCTTGATGTTCATCGTATCGCGTTTCGCTGTCCTGCATCCGCTCCGCCCCTGCGCAGACGGGCCCGAAGGGGGCCAGCCATGCGGACCGGCGGTCGGCATCGTTGCATCCAGGCGGTCCCGACCTCGGCGCGGGCGACTGCCCGCATGGTGCCTGGTCCGGTACGGAAATGGCGTCTCGCCCTTTTCCGACCGCTGAATCGACCATAGCGGCGCCCCGCGGCGTCGCCAAACTGTTTTCTCAGGGCCTGCCTGTAAAATTCCGGCGTCGGCGGCCGGTGCCGGGGCACCGCTCCCCGCCCTGTGACCTCGCACCCAGTCGGCTCGGGGCCAAGGCGCCTCACCCTGCACCCAGGACGAGAGCCCGCTCGATGCCCCCGAGATCGTGACGCGCCGCGACCGCTACAAGTCCCGCCTCTCGCGCCAAGCCCTCCACGGCCGGGCGCTGCCCCTGCCCCAGCTCAAACACGGCCCGTCCGCCGGGCGTGAGAAGCCCCGGCATGGCCTGTACGAGGACCCGATAGGCATCGAGCCCATCCGCACCGCCATCCAGGGCGAGGGACGGCTCGTAGCGGGCCACTTCGGGCATCAGACGCGGAACCTCGGCACTCTCGATATAGGGCGGGTTGGCAAGCACCAGATCGAAGCGACCCGTAATGGCCTCCGACCAATTTCCGCAGACGAAGGCCGCGCGCTGCGCCAGCCCGTTGGCCGCCGCATTGCGCGCGGCGAGCGCCGCCGCCGCCGGCGACAGATCCACCCCGACGCCGAACGCCGCCGGGCTTTCCGCCAGCACGGCCAGCAGCAACGCTCCGGTTCCGGTGCCGAGATCGAGGATGCGCCGGATCCGGTCCCGTGACTCGAAGGCCGCGAGCGCCGCCTCCACGATCGCCTCGGAATCCCCGCGCGGGATCAGCGTCGCCGGGCTCGTCTCCAGCGTCAGGGTCCAGAACCCCGCGTGGCCGAGCAGATGCGCCATCGGTTCATGCGCCAGGCGCCGACTCAGCAGGTCCCCGAAGCGCCGCGCCGCCGCATCCGGCACCGGCGCGCGCGGGTCGCGCAGCAGATCCTCCTCGCGGCAGGCCATGCTGTATGCCAGCAGCAGCCGCGCTTCCTGGCGCGGCGTCTCGATCCCCGCCGCGCGCAGCATCTGCCCCGCCTGGCAGAGGAAGGCGCCGACCGACCCGCCCGGATCGGCGCAACCGCTCATGCCGCGTCGGCGGCCAGGCGCGCCGCCTGGTCCTCGGCGGTCAGCGCGTCGACGATCTCATCGAACTCGCCCAGCATGACGCGGTCGATCTTGTGCAGCGTCAGGCCGATGCGGTGGTCCGTCACCCGCCCCTGCGGGAAGTTGTAGGTGCGGATCCGCTCCGACCGGTCGCCTGTACCGACCTGCGACCGGCGATCCGCAGCCCGCGCGGAATCGGCGGCCATCCGCTGCGCGTCATAGAGCCGCGCGCGCAGGATCTTCATCGCCTTCGCGCGGTTCTTGTGCTGGCTCTTCTCCTCCTGCATCGCCACCACGATGCCGGTCGGGAGATGCGTGATGCGCACCGCCGAATCCGTCTTGTTGACGTGCTGGCCGCCCGCGCCCGAGGCGCGATAGGTATCGATGCGCAGATCGGCGTCGTTCACCTGCACGTCCACCTCCTCCGCCTCCGGCAACACCGCGACGGTTACGGTCGACGTATGGATGCGCCCCTGCGTCTCGGTCGCCGGCACGCGCTGGACGCGATGCACGCCGGATTCGTACTTCAGTCGCGCGAAGACGCCGCGGCCGCTGATCTCGGCGGTCGCCCCCTTGATGCCGCCCAGGTCGCTCTCGTCGTAGTCGAGGATCTCGAAGCGCCAGCCTCGCGATTCGGCATAACGCTGATAGGCGCGGAACAGCTCCGCAGCGAAGAGCCCTGCCTCGTCGCCGCCGGCCGCGGGGCGCACTTCCAGGATGGCGCTCCGCTCATCCGCCGCGTCCTTCGGCAACAGCAGGATGCGGATCTCGCGCTCAAGCGACGGGACGCGCGCCTTCTGCTCCAGCCATTCGGCCTCGGCGAGCTCCTTCATCTCGGGATCGGCCAGCAGCGCCTGCGCATCGTCGCGTGCGCGTTCGGCAACGCGAAGCTCCGCGACCTTCTCGACCAGAGGCTCGAGCTCCGACAGCTCCTTCGACAGCGCGCCGATATCGGCCCCGGGCGCGGTCGAGAGGACGTGCCGCAACTCCTCCGCGCGGGCGAGCAGGCGATCGAGGCGCGCGGGCAGGCTCATGTCAGCCGACCCGGCACCTCCGCGAGCGGCACCGATTCCTGCGTCCCGGCATCGAGATCGCGGAGCTGTGCGACGCCGGCCGCGATCTCATCATCGCCCAGGATCAGCGCGGCACGGGCACCGATGCGGTTGGCACGCTCCATCCGGCGCTTGAGGTTGCCGCGATAGGCGATCTCCGCGACGACGCCTGCGTGGCGCAGCGATTGCAGCAGGTCGATGGCAGGGCCTTCGGCGGCATCGCCCACGGGGATCACCGCGACCGGACGCGGCGCGGCGGGTGCCTGAGGCAACAGCATGGACAGGCGCTCGATCCCCGCCGCCCAGCCGACCGAAGGCGTCGGCGGCCCGCCCATCTCCTCAACCAGGCCGTTGTAGCGCCCGCCCGCCATCACCGTGCCCTGCGCGCCCAGCCGGTCGGTGACGAACTCGAAGGCAGTGTGGCTGTAGTAGTCGAGCCCCCGAACGATGCGCGGATTTTCCCGGAAGGGCACGCCGAGGCGCGCCAGATGGCGCTTCACCGCAGCGTCGAACTCGGCTGCGGCCGGCGTCAGATGCTCCCCGATCACCGGCGCGTCGGCCACCAGCACGCGGTCGCCCTCATCCTTGCTGTCGAGGATGCGCAGCGGGTTCTTCTCGAGCCGGATCCTGCTGTCATGGCTGAGCCGGTCACGATGGGCCGAGAAATAGGCGACGAGCGCGGCACGGTAGGCCTCGCGGCTTTCCGCATCGCCCAGCGTGTTGATCTCCAGCACCGTGCCCTCGGCGATGCCGAGTTCCTGCTGGATGTGCCAGCCACAGGCGATCACCTCGGCATCCGAAAGCGGCTCGGCCGAGCCCAACACCTCGATGCCGATCTGGTGGAATTGGCGGTAGCGGCCCTTCTGCGGCCGCTCGTAGCGGAACATCGGCCCCGCATAGAACACCTTGCGCGGCAGGTTGGTCTGGGTCAGCCCGTTGGAGACGAGCGCGCGGCAGACGCCCGCGGTGCCTTCCGGCCGCAGCGTGACGTTGTCCCCGCCGCGATCCTGGAAGGAGTACATCTCCTTCATCACCACGTCGGAGCTGTCGCCGAGGCCGCGCGCGAAGACGCCGGTATCCTCGAAGATCGGCGTCGCCCATTCCTCGAAGCCATAGAGCGCACTGATGCGGCGCGCCGTCTCCACCACGGCATGGTGCCGGCGAAACTCCTCGCCGATGAGGTCGCGCGTCCCGCGGACGGGCTGGAGAGCGGTCATGCCGGAAATCCCGTGGATCTACTAACGACGGCGCTGCTGCTGGGCGGCCGGGCGGGCGGCCCGCAGCAATTCCTCCCGCGCCGTATTGGCTACTCGCGCGGCCATGGCAAGCACCCGGCGATAGGTCTCGGCATCGCCGTCATCGAGGCAGGAGGAGAAATCAGCCACATCCACCAGCCCCTGCAGGCGACCCGTCCACTGGTCCAGCCAGGCGAGCAGGACCATGGCCTGGGGCCGTGCATCGGCCTCGAAACCGGCGGACAGGGCGCTCGCATGCTGGCGGATGACCAGCGTTGCCTCCATGGCCCGGTTGTTGATCTCGGAACAGGAAACCGCCCCGCCCGACGCCATCGGCGCATCCGCCGGTTCCTCGGTCTGGGCGGAGGCCGCCGATGGCAATGCCAGCCCCGCCAGGACGAGCAATGCCGCAGGCCTCATTCGGCCGCCTGGCGGGCGGCCGCAGCAGCCTCCGCTTCGGCGGCCCGCCGCTCGGCGGCCATCTTCTCTGCCCGGGCCGTTACCAGGCCGACGATGTGGTCGATCATCTCCTCGGTGGAGATGCGATGGCTCTGCTTGCCCATGCCATAGACCATATGGCTGCCGGCCCCGCCGCCGGTCAGGCCGATGTCGGTCATCAGCGCCTCGCCCGGGCCGTTCACCACGCAGCCGATGATCGACAGGGTGATGGGCTCGACGATGTGGGTGAGCCGCTCCTCCAGCTTCTCGACCGTGCGGATGACATCGAAGCCCTGCCGCGCGCAGGAGGGGCAGGAGATGATCTTCACGCCGCGATGGCGCAGATGCAGCGACTTCAGCAGGTCCCAGCCGACCGCGACCTCTTCCTCCGGCTCGGCCGAGAGCGACACGCGCAGCGTGTCCCCGATCCCGGCCCAGAGCAGGGAGCCCAGCCCGATCGCGCTCTTCACCGTCCCGGCCCGGCGCCCGCCAGCCTCGGTGATGCCGATATGCAGCGGATGGTCGCAGGCCTCGGCGAGCTGCTGGTAGGCCGCGACGGCCAGGAACACGTCCGACGCCTTCACGCTGATCTTGAACTCGTCGAAGCCTTCCTGGAGCAAGTGGTCGGCATGCCACAGGGCGCTTTCGACCAGCGCCTCCGGGTTGGGCTCGCCGTACTTCTCCAGCAGGTGCTTCTCCAGGCTGCCGGCATTCACCCCGATCCGGATCGAGCAACCGTGGTCACGGGCGGCCTTGACCACCTCCTTCACCCGCTCCTTCGAGCCGATGTTGCCCGGATTGATGCGCAGGCAGGCGGCCCCGGCCTCAGCGGCCTCGATCGCGCGGCGGTAGTGGAAATGGATGTCGGCGACGATCGGGACATTCACCTCGCGGACGATCTCGGCCAGCGCCACGGTGGATTCCGGCGTGGGGCAGGAGACGCGGACGATGTCCACCCCGGCGAGTTCGCAACGGCGGATCTGCTCGATCGTCGCCTTGGCGTCCTCGGTCGGGGTGTTGGTCATGGTTTGGACGGTGATGGGCGCATCGCCGCCGACGCGCACCTTGCCGACGCCTATCTGACGCGAGGTCCGGCGCAGAATCTGCTGATAGGGGCGATAGGCCATGCTCGCGTCCTGGTCCCAATGGGTCGGGGGCGCCGCCAATATGGCCTTGCCGCGGGCCCAGCGAAAGGCGACCGCCCCGGCGGCGATCGAAACGGGCGGATCAGCGCGGCGCGGAAGGCTGCGCCGGGCGCTGCGTGGGTTGGGCAGGGGCAGCCGGCCCGGTCTGAGCGGGCGCGGCCGGCCGCGCGGCGGTGCCGGGGGCTGCCGCCGGCTCGGCGGCGGCACGCAGGCGATCGACCTCGAGCGGGATGCCGCGCCGAACCCCGGTCGCCCCGGCCAAGGCGGAACTGACCTCGCCATCCAGCACGATCTCGAGATTCTCGGCCTTGCCCGTGGTCAGGACGATGCCGTCACGATTCGGCACGGGGAAAGTGTCCCCGCTGCGCAGCACGCGGTCGAGCAGCACCTGGTTGGCCCGGGTGTCGCGCACCTGGATCCAGGACTCACCGCGCGCGCGGACCACGATGCGCGGTTCATTGGGGTCCCTCGGCGGCTGCGGCGCCGCCGCGGGAGCCGGGGGTGCGGCCGATGCCAAGGGGGGGGTCTGGTTTGACGCAGCCGCTGCCGCCGGTGCCCGCGAGGGCAAGGGCGCCCCCTGCGGCATCCCGCCGTCGCGCAGCCGCGCACCGTCCTGGGCCGTCTGTTCCAGCCGCGGCGGCAGGGGCGGGACCGAATCCACCATCCGGTCGGCCGAGCCACTCCAGTTGTACCAGGTGACGTAGGCGCCGATGGCGATCACCACCCCGACCGCGACCAGAGCCCCGGCCGGAACCCCGCGGGAAGGCACATCTTCGGGAAAGACCAGATCGGCCTGGCGCGCCGCGCCGCCCGCGGTCACGTCGCGGAAGCGCCGCACCGCCTCATCCGCATCGAGGCCAAGTGCCGCGGCATAGGACCGCACGAAGCCGACCGCATAGGCGTTGCCCGGCAGATCCCGGACCCGCCCTTCTTCCAGCGCATGGATGTAACGGCGGTTGATGCGCAGCCGCTCGGCCATGTCGTCGACGCTGGCGCCCAGGGTCAGGCGCGCCTCGCGCAGATCCTCGCCCACACGGGCGGCTTCGGCGGCGGCGATGTCAGGGCGTTGGGTGCGCTTCATGGGTGTCCGGGGTCGACGGCCGGCTTCTAACCTCGCGAGCGCCGCCCGCAAAGGCCCAACCGGCCGGCGCTCGTCTCAGGCGGCGTGACAGTGCCGGGCGGCAATGGCCGAGGCCGCCTGGGTAACGAGTTCAGCAATGATCTCAGCGACCGGTTGTTCCTTCGTTACCATGCCGACCGACTGGCCCGCCATGAGCGAACCATTCTCCACATCGCCATCGATCACGGCGCGCCGCAGGGCTCCCGCCCAGTAATGCTCGATGTCGAGCTGCGCGGCGTCCTTCTCCACCTCGCCGGCCTTGAAGCGGCGGATGGTCTCGGCCTGGAACTCCAGGAAGCGCTTCGTCCCGGCATTCTGCAGGGCGCGCACCGGAATGACCGGGAAGGTCTCGTCGAGTTGCACCGTCGGCATGGCATCGCGCGCCGCGCCACGGATGAAGGCCTGCTTGAAGGCCGGATGGGCGATGCATTCCGTCGCGCAGACGAAACGGGTGCCGAGCTGCACGCCGGCCGCGCCCATCTCCAGATAGGAGAGGATCGCTTCGCCCCGCCCGATGCCGCCGGCGACGAAGACCGGGACGTCGGCGATGTGCGGCAGGATCTCCTGCGCCAGGACATTGAGTGACACCGGGCCGATATGCCCGCCTGCCTCCGAGCCCTCGATCACCAGCGCATCGGCCCCGGAGCGGATCAGCCGCTTTGCCAGGACCAGGGCCGGCGCGAAGCAGACCACCTTCGCCCCGCCGTCCTTCGCCTTCTTGATGGCCGATCCCGGGGGGATGCCGCCAGCGAAGACGATGTGGCCGACCTTGGCGGCCAGGCACACCTCGACGAGTTGATCCAGCATGGGATGCATGGTGATCAGGTTCACGCCGAAGGGCTTGTCGGTCAGCGCCTGGGTGCCGGCGATCTCCTGCGCCAGCCGCGGCGGCTCCATCGCGCCGCAGGCGATGACGCCGAAGGCGCCCGCATTGGACAGCGCCGCGACGAGATGCCGCTCGCTGACCCAGGACATCGCACCGCCCATGATCGCGTAGCGGCTGCCCAGAAAGGCAGCGCCACGCACCATCAGCCGGTCAAGCAGGGCCGTCCCCTCACTCACGCGGGCACATCCAGCCCATAGGCGGTGTGCAGCGCGCGCACGGCGAGTTCCGTGTAATCGGCGGCCACCAGCACGGAGACCTTGATCTCGGAGGTGGAGATCACCTGGATGTTGATCCCCTTTTCCGCCAGTGCCTTGAACATGGTGTTGGCGACACCCGCATGGCTGCGCATGCCGATGCCGACGACCGAGATCTTCGCCACGTCCGGGTCGGCGATCAGCGCCTCATAGCCGAGTTCGCCCTGCGCCTTGCCCAGCACGTCCTGCGCGCGGGCGAGGTCCGCCTTGCCGACCGTGAAGGTCATGTCGGTGGTGCCGTCGGCGCCGATGTTCTGGACGATCATGTCCACGTTCACATTGGCCTTGGCCATCAGGCCGAACACGTTCGCCGCCACGCCCGGCCGGTCCGGCACGCGACGCAGCGTCACCTTGGCATCGTCGCGGGAATACGCGATGCCGGAAACCACGGGCTGTTCCACGATCTCGTCCTCATCAACCACGAGCGAACCGGGCTTGTCCTCGAAGGACGACACCACCTGTACGCGCACGCCCAATTTCATTGCCAGTTCGACCGAGCGCGTCTGCAGCACCTTCGCCCCCACGGAAGCGAGTTCCAGCATCTCCTCGAAGGAGATGCGCTCGAGCTTGCGGGCGCGGGGCACGATGCGCGGATCGGTCGTGTAGATGCCGTCCACATCCGTATAGATGTCGCAGCGGTCAGCCTTCACCGCGGCCGCCACGGCAACCGCGGACAGGTCGGACCCGCCACGGCCCAGCGTCGTGATGCGGTGGCGGGTGTTCTCGATACCCTGGAAACCGGCGATGACGGGCACCTGCCCGGCTTCCATGCGCTCGATCAGCAGGGCGCCGTCGATCTTCTCGACCCGCGCCTTGCCGTGCGCCTGGTCGGTAATGATGGGCACCTGCCAGCCCTGCCAGGACCGGGCATCCACGCCGATCGCCTGCAGCGCGATGGCCGTGAGGCCGGTCGTGACCTGTTCCCCCGTCGCGACGACGGTGTCGTATTCGCGCGCGTCGTGGAGCGGCGACAGGTCCTGGCACCATTTGACGAGCTGATTCGTCACGCCGGACATGGCCGAGACCACGACGGCGACCTGGTTGCCAGCGTCCACCTCCCGCTTCACGCGGTTGGCGACGTTGCGGATGCGATCGAGATCGGCGACGGAAGTGCCGCCGAACTTCATGACAATGCGAGCCATCGGCGGCGGTCTGGTTCCTGGGGCCGGGCGGAAAAAGCCTGCCGGGCACGGTTGCGCCGGGCGGCGGGCCGGGACAGATACCCATCGGGCGGGTCCCGCGCAACCCGCCCCTTGAAGCCTGGAAGGAAGAGCCCATGCCGCAGGCCGGCACGATGCTGGGGGCGGAGATCGCCAAATTCGACGCCCTGGCGGGGCGTTGGTGGGACCCGGACGGCCCCATGAAGCCCTTGCACCGCATGAATCCGCTGCGCACGGGGTGGATCGCGGAGCGTCTTGCCCGCCGCCATGGCCGCGATCCGGGCGCGCCGGATGCGCTGGCCGGGCTGCGCCTGCTCGATGTCGGGTGCGGTGCCGGGCTGGCGTCGGAGGCCCTCGCCCGGCGCGGCGCTTCGGTGACCGGTCTCGATGCCGCCGGCGCGGCGCTCGACGCCGCCCGCGCCCATGCCGAGGCTGGCGGCCTTTCCATCGACTACCGTGCCGGCCTGCCCGAGGATCTGCCCGCTGGTGAGAGCTTCGACGCGGTCATCGCGCTCGAGGTCATCGAGCATGTGGCCGACCGCGCCACCTTCCTCGCCGCGCTGGCGCGAGCTGTACGGCCGGGCGGGGCGATCTTTCTCTCCACCCTCAACCGCACCCCGCGCTCCTTCCTGATGGCGAAGCTCGGTGCGGAATACCTGCTACGGATGCTGCCCGTGGGCACGCATGATTGGCGGATGTTCGTCACACCGTCCGAACTGGGCAGCGGGCTGCGCCAGGCAGGCTGCCGGGTGACCGACATCGCAGGCATGAGCATGGAACGGCTGACCGGCCGCTGGCGGGCGACCCGGGATGTCGGCGTGAACTACCTGCTGATGGCCGAACGCGCCTGACGCGCGGCGCGCAGCCAGGAGGCGGCTCGCGCCGCCGGCATGGGCAGGGTCGCGGCGCTCAGCGCGCGATGAAGTCGTCCGGGCCGTTGCCGGTCTCTTCCGGCAGGTCCGCCGCCAGGTCCTGCACCACGGCGGAAACCCACTCCTCGGCGGTGGTGCCCAGGGCGGCCGCGCGGCGCGCGATCTCGGCGGCCAGTTCGTCGGGCAATTCCACCTTCACTTCAGTCATCTGCAACGCACTCCTCGTCTGCGACCTGCACAACGATAGAGTGAAATGGCTTTACGGCGCCTTTGCGACATTCGCATGGGAGGGCTGCGGCCACGAAGTTGATCGGGCGCAAGGCGAAATCCCCTGACGCCGCTGAGAATACCGCCAGTCGCACGGCAACGGAAAAAGGCCCACCGCCCATGAACCATCGTCACCGCAAGGTGCTCCACGCCCTCTTCGCGCACCCGGTCAGCAGCAATATCGACCCCAAGGCCGTGCAGGCCGTCTTCGAGCATCTGGGGGCGGAGGTGGAGCATACCGGCACCGGCCGGGTCGGCGTCCGGCTGAACGGCCACAGCGCCGCCTTCCACGACACCCGCCACAGCCTGTCGAAGGAGGAGGTGGTGGAAATGCGCCAATTCCTCACCCAGGCCGGGATCGACCCCGCCACCTATCCGGTTTGAGAGATCACGCGGTCCGGCGTAGCCTCGATCCGTTGCCGTGGCGCCCGCGCCCGGCCACTGAACGAGGACACGCCGGACCATGATCATGAACCGCCGCACCCTGCTGGGCGCCGCCGGACTTGCCGCGCTGGCGCCGGTTGCCGCCAGAGCCCAGACGCGCTGGCAGATGGCCACCGCCTATGCCGACGGCAACCTGCACACCCGCAACATCCGTACCTTCCTGCAGGAGGTCGAGCAGGCCGCGAATGGCCGGCTGTCGATCCAGCTCCATTCCAATGGCGCGCTGCTGAAGATGCCCGAGATCAAGCGCGGCGTGCAGACGGGGCAGGTCCAGGTGGGCGAGATCCTGCTGACCGCCTACGCCAACGAAGACCCGATCTTCGACGCCGACGCCCTGCCGCAGCTCGTCACCAACTTCGCGCAGGCGAAGAAGCTGTCGGACCTGCAAAAGCCCTTCATCGAGGCCCGATTCGCCCGCCAGGGGCTGACGCTGCTCTATATGGTCCCCTGGCCGCCGGCGGGGCTCTACGCGCAGCAGCCCGTCACCTCGCTGGAGCAGCTCCGCGGGTCGCGCTTCCGCACCTATTCGCCGATGACCAACCGCTTCGCGCAGCTCATCGGCGCCCAGCCGACGCTGGTGCAAAGCGCGGAACTCGCCCAGGCCTTCGCGACCGGGGTGGTGCAGTCGCAGGTCACGTCGGCGGCGACGGGCGTGGATACCCAGGCCTGGGACTATGCACGGGTCTTCACCCCCCTGGGCTTCACCCAGACCAAGAACGCCGTCTTCCTCTCGCGCCGCGCCTTCGACGCCCTGCCGGGCGAGTTGCAGCAGGCCATCCGCGCCGCGGCGGCACGGGCGGAGACCCGCGGCTACGAACTTTCGGAAGCCGCGACGCGCGAGACCGAGGCGACGCTCGGCCAGCGCGGCATGCAGGTGCTGCAGCCCTCGCAGCAGCTCCTGGATGACGTCGCGCGGGTGGGCCGCACCATGGCCGATGAATGGGCCCAGCGTGCCGGACCGGACGGCCAGCGCCTGCTGGAACAATACCGCGCCGCGAGTTAGCCCGACGGCTGCGCGCGCCGCAGGCAGCGGCGCGCGCCACCGCTCAACATCAGGGCAGACACCGCTGCTTCCTGCCCAAGTGTCGCGCAGCCCCCCTTGCGCGGCGCTCAGCCGGATGACGAAGATGCCGGCCGCTCACAATGACGAACAAAGGGGGCTTCACCCATGAGCCTGATCCGTCGCCGCGGCATACTCGCCGCCTCCACAGGGCTGGCCGCCGCCGGGCTCGGCCTGGGCACCGCCGAGGCGCAGACGCGCTGGCAGGTCGCCAGCGCGTATCCGGACGGCAATTTCCACACGAAGAACCTGCGCGAATTCCTCGAAGCCATCCAATCCGCCTCGGGCGGGCGGCTGCAACTGCAGCTCCACTCGAATGCGGCCCTGCTGAAGATGCCGGAGATCAAGCGCGGCGTGCAGACCGGCCAGGTCCAGATGGGGGAGATCCTGCTCTCCGCCTACGGCAATGAGGATCCCTTCTTCGAGGTGGACAGCGTGCCGATGCTGGTGACCAGCACCGCCATGGCGCGCAAGCTCGCCGAGTTGCAGAAGCCCTATGTCGAGGCCCGGCTGAACCGGCAGGGGCTCTCGCTCCTCTACTGGGTGCCCTGGCCGCCCTCGGGCCTCTACACCAACGCGCCGGTCGACTCCGTCGAAACGCTGCGCGGCACGAAGATGCGCACCTTCAATGCGCTGACCAACCGCTTCGCGACGCTGTGCGGCGCGACCCCCACCCTGGTCCAGCAGGCCGAAGTGCCGCAGGCCTTCGCCACGGGCGTGGTGAACGTAATGGTCACCTCCGCGGCGACCGGCGTGGACGTGCAGGCGTGGGATTTCTGCCGCGTCTTCACCCCGATCGGCTTCACCCGCACCAAGAACGCGATCATGGTCCGCCAGCGGGATCTCGCCGCCCTGCCGGCCGACCTGCAGGCCGCGATTCGTAGCGCGGCCGCGGCGGCCGAGGAACGTGGCTGGGGCTATTCCGACGCCGCGACCGTCGAACAGCAGAATGTCCTGGCCCAGCGCGGCATGACCGTGGCGACCGCCTCGCCAACCCTGATGCAGGGGCTGATGCGCGTCGGCGGGACCCAGACCGATGAATGGGTGGCCAAGGCGGGCGACGAGGGCAAGCGCCTGATCGACGCCTACCGCGCCGCCGTCGCATGATCCGGCGCGGGCGGTCCCCCGGGGCCGCCCGCCGCCAGCCAGCAGTACAACTCAACGAATAACAATGGAGCGCCGTCGATGACCCCGCAACCTTCAGCCCTGGGGCGCCGGCCATGAGCGCGACCCGTCGCGCGCTCGACGCGCTCTATTCCCTCGCGGCGGTCCTCGCCGCCTTGTCGCTGGCGCTGATCTTCCTCGCCATGATGGCGCAGGTATTGCTGCGCGAGCTGGAAATCCCGCTGCCCGGCGCCGACGACTTCACTGCCTATCTGTGCGTCGCGACGACCTTCTTCGCTCTCGCCCGCACCTTCAAGAACGGCGAGCTGATCCGCGTCGGCATCTTCATCGAGAAGCTGCGCTCCGGCCCGCGCCGCGCCGTGGAGATCATGGTGCTACTGCTGGCCACCGCCGTGGTCGGGGCCATCACCTGGTTCACCCTGCAGGATGTGCTCTTCTCGTGGGAGATCGAGGAGGTCGCGCAGGGCTCGATCGCCTTCCCGACCTGGATCCCGAAGGCGGCCATGCCGCTCGGCTCCGGCATCCTGCTGATCGCCATCGTCGACGAGCTGGTCCGCGTCCTCTCCGGGCGGATTCCCGAATACACGCAGGCCGCGCTCGACCGCGCCGCCCGCGGCGATTTCTCGGCGGAGGTCTGAGACCATGGAACTGCTGACCATGGCACTGCTGCTGCTGGTGCTGCTGTGCATGTTCCTCGGCCTCGGGCTCTGGATCTCCATGAGCCTCGCGGCCGTGGGCTACATCGCGATCTCGGTGGTGCATCCCTCCCCCGGCCTCTTCCTCGCCACGGCGATGTGGGATTCGACCAGTTCCTGGACGCTCTCGGCCCTGCCGATGTTCATCTGGATGGGCGAGATCCTGTTCCGCACCAAGCTGTCCGAGGAACTGTTCAACGGCCTCGCCCCCTGGGTGCGCTGGCTGCCGGGGCGGCTGCTGCATGTGAACGTGCTCGCCTGCGGCATCTTCGGCTCGGTCTCGGGCTCCTCGGCGGCGACCTGCGCGACCGTGTCCAAGATCGCCCTGCCGGAACTGCGCAAGCGCGGCTATGACGAGGATGTCGCGATCGGCTCGCTGGCCACCTCGGGCACGCTCGGCATCATGATCCCGCCCTCCATCATCATGGTGGTCTATGCGGTCGCGGCCGAGGTCTCGATCGTGCGCGTCTTCATCGCCGGCTGCCTGCCGGGGCTGCTCGTGATGGTGCTGTTCAGTGCCTACATCGCAGTCTGGGCCATGCTGAACCCGCACAAGCAGCCGGCCAAGGAACCCGCCCTGCCCTTCATGGAGAAGCTGCGCGTCAGTGCCCAGCTCATCCCCTGCGCCCTGCTCATCATCGCGGTCATCGGCACCATGTTCGTGGGCTGGGCGACGGCGACGGAGGCGGCAGGCTTCGGCGTGCTGGGTTCCCTGATCCTCGCGGCGGTGACCCGGACGCTGACGTGGCGCAGCTTCGTCGACAGCCTGATGGGCGCGACGCGCCTGTCCTGCATGATCATGTTCATCCTCGCCGGCGCCGGCTTCCTGACCAAGGCGATGGCGCTGACCGGCATCCCGACGGCGCTGGCCCAGGGCGTGGCGTCACTGGACCTCGGCCCCTACGGCATCATCGCGATCCTGACGGTGGTCTACCTGATCCTCGGCACGGCGCTGGATGGCGTGTCGATGATCGTGCTCACCACCTCCGTGGTGATCCCGATGGTCCAGCACGCCGGCTTCGACCTGGTGTGGTTCGGCATCTTCATCGTGCTGCTGGTCGAGATCGCGGAGATCACGCCGCCCTTGGGCTTCAACCTATTCGTCATGCAGACGATGACAGGCAAGGAGCAGACGGAGGTCGCCTGGGCCTCGCTGCCCTTCTTCCTGATGCTGGTCGTCACGGTGGCCCTGATCACGATCTTCCCGGTCACGCTGGTCACCGGGCTGCCGGAGTGGTTGCTGGCGCGATAGCGCACCGCACCGGAACGCGCCGCCGGACGCTGCATGGCCAGCGCCCGGCGGCCGGTCGCGGATCCCGCGCTGCGGCAGGCTGGGCAGACGTCCCCCGGCCAACCGCCCCGCCCCGGACAAAGCCCCTCCAATCCCGCGACCAGACCCGTTAGCCTTCCCCCCTCGGATCAAGGCCCACCCCGAACGGCGGGCCGCACAGGGAAGGAACAACCATGCTTGGCCTCATGCAGGACTGGCCGCTGCTCATGCATACCGTGTTGGATCACGCCGCGATCCAGCATCCGCATCGCGATGTCGTCAGCCGCTCGGTGGAGGGGCCCATCCACCGTACCGACTACGCGACACTCCGCGGCCGTGCCCTGCGGGTTGCCCAGCGTCTGGCGCGCGATGGAATCCACGCGGGCGACCGGGTGGCAACGCTCGCCTGGAACACCTGGCGGCATCTTGAGGCCTGGTACGGCATCGCCGGCATCGGCGCCGTCTACCACACGGTCAATCCGCGGCTCTTTCCCGACCAGATCGCCTGGATCATGAACCATGCGGGGTCGCGCGTGCTGATGCTCGACCTCACCTTCGTGCCGCTGGTGCAGGCGCTCGCCGACAAGCTGCCGCTGGTGGAACGCTTCGTCATCCTGACGGATGCCGCACACATGCCGCAGACCACGCTGCGCAACGCCGTCGCCTATGAGGATTGGATCGCCGAGGTGGATGGCGACTTCGCCTGGGTGCGCGTGGAGGAGGATGCCGCGGCCGGCATCTGCTACACCTCCGGCACCACGGGCGACCCCAAGGGCGTGGTCTATTCGCACCGGTCCAACGTCATCCACGCGATGGCCTGCAACCAGGTCGATTGCTTCGGCCTCGGCGCCGCCGACCGTGTCATGCCGGTGGTGCCGATGTTCCACGCCAATGGCTGGTCGCTCGCGCTCAGCGCACCGATGGTCGGCGCGGCGATGGTCATGCCGGGGGCGAAGCTCGACGGGGCGTCGGTGCACGAGCTGGTCGCGGCCGAGCACGTCACCTTCTCCGCCGCGGTGCCGACGGTCTGGATGATGCTGCTGCAGCACCTCGAGAGCAGCGGCGGGCGCATCGATTCGATGAACCGCGTCGCGATCGGCGGTTCCGCCTGCCCCGGTGCCATCACCAAGGCGTATCAGGAGAAGTACGGCGTCCGCGTCATCCATGCCTGGGGCATGACGGAGATGTCCCCGGTCGGCACGCTCTTCGCCGTGAAGCCCGAGGTGGCCGGGCTGGCAGGCGACGACATGCTCCGCCTGCAGGCCAAGCAAGGCACGCCCCCCTACACGGTGGAGATGAAGATCACCGACGATGACGACCGCGACCTGCCGTGGGACGGCGCCACCTTCGGCCGGCTGAAGGTGCGCGGGCCGGCCGTCGCGCGCCGCTACTTCCGGCGTGAGGAAGACGACATCCTCGACGCCCAGGGCTTCTTCGACACGGGCGACGTCGCGACGATGGACCCCAACGGCTACATGGAGGTCACCGACCGCTCCAAGGACGTGATCAAGTCAGGCGGCGAATGGATATCCTCCATCGCGCTCGAGAATGCCGCGGTCGGCTACCCCGGCGTGGCCGAGGCCGCCGTGGTGTCCATGCGGGACCCGAAATGGGACGAACGGCCGCTGCTGATCCTGGTCATGAAGCCGGGCACACCCATGCCGAGCCTCTCGCAGATGCGCGAGTTCCTGGCCGACAAGGTCGCGAAATGGTGGCTGCCCGACGATCTCGTTGTCCTGGACGAGATCCCGCACACGGCGACGGGAAAGATCCTGAAGATGAAGCTGCGCGAGATGTTCAAGGATCATCGGCCCGCCGCGTGATGCCCGGGGGCCACCGCCGCCCAGCCTGGTGCGGGCGCCGGGGCGAGGCTGTCGCGCCGGGTCGTGGCGGGCCATTGGAGAAGGGCGCCGCCCTCCTCCGAACCTCCTCCCGCCAGGATGCTCGGTGCTGGGCGCTACAGCCGCTCTTCGTCCCTACCAAACGCGCTTCGGGCGAAAAGCAGGCTTTGACGATCATTCTGACGGGCGCGCAGCGCGCCAAGTCGCGGTTTGCAAAGGCCCTTCGGCCTTTGCTGGGGAGGTGTCGGAGGGGCAAAGCCCCTCTGACATCCACAGCGGAACCAGCCGGGCAATCACGAAGGCCTTTGCCGGGCGAGGCTCGAAGAGAGGCAACGCCCCTCCCCGGTTGCGCCATCGCTCCGTCGGCGCAGCGCCCGCTGGTCACATCGCCGGGCGCGAATGCAGGAACCGTTGACGCCGCCGCTTCGTCCTCTCGCTGACGATGCGCGGTGCCGCACGGCGGAAGCGCGCGCCTCCCTCGCGTTTCTCCAGCGTCAGCGTGCGGGTGTGGAAGGCTTCGAGCCCCGGGCGATGGCCGATCGACACGATCGCCGCATCCGGCAGGGATTCGACCAACAACGTCATCATCATGTCCTGGTTCTCCTCGTCGAGCGCGGCCGTTGCCTCATCGAGGAAGATCCAGCGCGGTTCCTGCAGCAGCAGCCGCGCGATCGCCAGGCGCTGCTGCTCGCCGAGCGAGAGCACGCGATCCCAGCGCTCCTCCTCCTCCAGCCGCCCGGCAAGATGGCCGAGCCCAACGCGGTCCAGCACATCCGCCTGCTTCTCCACGGGGAAAGCCTCGGCCGGTGCGGGGTAGCACAACGTACCGGTCAGCGTGCCGAGCGGCAGGTACGGCCGCTGCGGCAGGAAGGCCATGGCGCGGCGCGGTGGCGTCACGATGCGCCCGCCACCCCATGGCCAGAGACCGCCGATCGCGCGGAACAGCGTGGACTTTCCCGTTCCGGATTCGCCCTTGATCAGCACGCGTTCCCCCGGCTCGATCGTCGCCGAGGCCTCCTTGATCACCGAGGTACCGTCCGCGAAGGCTATTTCCAGCCGGTCGAGTTCCAGCCGCTCGGGCTCGCCTTCCGTGATCTCGTCAATGGTGATGGTCGGCTGGCGCGGGTCGGATGCCAGGACCTCGAGATCATCCAGCGCATCCTGGAAGGCGACGAGCCGCGACGTCGCGCTGCGCCATTCAGCGATGTTGGGGAAACGGTCGACGAACCAGTTCAACGCGGCCTGCACCTGCCCAAAAGCCGCCCCCACCTGCATCAGCACACCGAGCGACATGGCCCCGGCGAAATAGGCCGGCGAGGCAACCACCGTGGGGAAGATCATCGCCAGCGTGCCATAGGCGCTGGTCAGCCACATCAGGTTGCGCTGGCTGCGCATGAGTTCGCGCCAGACGCCCCGCACCTCGCCGAACAGGCGGTCTATGCCGCGGCGCTCATCGGCCTCGCCGCGGATCAGCGCGATGCTCTCGCCGCTTTCGCGCGCACGGGTCAGGCCGAAGCGGAAATCCGCCTCGGCGGAGGTACGCCGGACCTGGATGCCCACCATCGGCCGGCCCACCCACCAGGTCAGGCCCGACCCGATCACCGCATAGAGCACCGCCGCCCAGACCATGTAGCCCGGCACATGCAGGTTCATGCCCGCGAGCGCCAGATCCAGCGGCCCAGACAGCGACCACAGAATGCCCACGAAGGCGATCAGCATGCTCGCGGAAATCAGCAGGCCCAGGACGAAGTCGACCGATAGATCCGCGGCGAGCCGCACATCCTCGGCGATGCGCTGGTCGGGATTGTCCGCCTCCGCCGCACCAGCCTCGAGCTGGTATTGCCGGCAGTCGCGCAGCCAGGCCTCGGTCAGGCGGCGCGTCAGCCATTCCCGCCACGACAATTGCAGCAACTGCTTGAGGTAGAGCTGGTAGACCGCCGCCGTCATCGACAAAGCGGCCAGCACGAGGAAGACGATAATCTGGTACTGGAAGGCGCTGGCGTTGCGCTTGTCGAGCGCATCGAAGAAGTCGCGGTTCCAGGTGTTGAAGCGGATCTGGATCAGCACCTGGGCCAGCGTCATCGCGACCACACCCGCGATCAGCCACCTGGCGCTGCCCCGGTCGGGCGCCACCAGCCACGCGCGCACCCACCGCCAAAAGCCACGCAGGTCCGAAGTGCCGGGGCGGCCAGCCGGCGCTTCCTGGTTGGGCTCGTCTGCCATGCATCACCACTGGGATCAGCCGGAATGCGGGCGGCCGAGCCCGCGCCCCGGCCGAGGCGCGGTGCCGTGAAGCGCGCCTGTCGTCAGCCGGCGAAGCCGCGCCCCGCGATGAGGGATACCAGGAACAGCACGAGGAAGATCACGAAAAGAACCTTCGCGATGCCGCTTGCGGCCGAGGCGATGCCGCCGAAGCCGAGCACGCCGGCAACGATGGCGACGACGAGGAAGATCAGCGTCCAGTAAAGCATTGGGGTTTCTCCTCTTTGGTCGGTCCGGCTGATCAACGCCGCTCGGCGGCGGTGGGTTGCGTGCATGAAAAAACGCCGCCGGGTCATCCCCGGCGGCGTCTTCATGGGCCCGTCCCGGCCCGTCAGGTCAGAGCGAACGCTCCCAAGTCTTCACCTGCTCTTCCGCCTTTTCCTTCGCGAGGCCGTAGCGTTCCTGAACCCGGCCAACGAGCTGGTCGCGCTTGCCCTCGATGACGGTAATGTCGTCGTCGGTGAGCTTGCCCCACTGCTCCTTCACCTTGCCCTTGAGCTGCTTCCAGTTGCCGGCGATTTGATCGCTGTTCATGGCGTTCTCCTGCATTACCGGCCCGCCCGTGCGGCGGACCTGCCGGAAGAACAACACCCGCGCCGGAGCAGAGTTGCCGCGCCAGGCGCACGCAGGCGCGAGGCCGAGGGCGCGGGAACAGCGGATGCCAGCGGCCGAAGCGTTCGATCGCCGGGATCAGACCGGCGGGCGGTTCGTGCCGTTCACCGCCTGGAAGGTCGCGATGGCGAGGGCCAGCGGCTCGAAGGGCTTGCTGATGATGAAGGTCGGCTCGACGCCTTCGGCCGTCAGCAGGCGTTCGGGATAGGCGGTCACGAAGATCACCGGCACGGTCATCGCCTGCTGGATGCGCGCCACCGCATGGCTGCCGTCCCCGCCGCGACCGAGATTGATGTCGGCGAGGATCAGCCCCGGCCGCTTCCCGGTCGCGATGCGCACCGCTTCGGCCTCGCTCGCCGCGATACCGACG
The DNA here is from genome assembly GCA_041914265.1 of Roseomonas sp. GTDB lineage: Bacteria > Pseudomonadota > Alphaproteobacteria > Acetobacterales > Acetobacteraceae > Neoroseomonas. Next base: position 40,219 of record JAYSDS010000013.1, on the reverse strand, counting down.
ACGCGATGGCCGCAGGCTTCGACCAGGCGTCGCAGATCGAGCGCGATGACCGGCTCGTCCTCGATCACCAGGACATCGGTCGCCGTCGTCGCCCGCAACGCGGCGCGGCCGGCCTCGAGCTGCCGCGTCGCTTCCGCCGGGTCGAGATCCAGCACCGCCGCCGCATCCTCGAGCGGCAAGTCCTCGAGCGCCGTCAGCAGCAGGAGGTGCCGCTGCAGGCCGGAAGGCCCGGCGCCGGCGGCAGCCTCGGGCGCCGCCTTCGCCACCGCGGCATAGAGGGCCAGCCGAGGCGAGACGTCGGGCAGGCTCATCTGCAGGGCGGATGCGACGAGGGCGTCGCCACTCTCCCGCGCGCCCGTCAACGCGCGGGCGTAGCGGCGCGCATAAGGCAATGCGCGCAGCAACTCCGACGGATGGATCGCGTTCATCTTGGCACCTTTCGGAAGAAGCCTATGGTCGGACGCATGCTGACAATGCGCCGGAATTGCGGATGAAACAGCAGGCCGCCGCATACCGCGAGGCCATCGTTGCCCTGGTCCCGCAGTTGCGTGCCTTCGCGCGCTTCCTGGCACGGGACGTGGTGCGGGCGGACGACCTGGTGCAGGACACAGTCCTGCGGGCGCTGGAACGTCAGGACGCTTGGGCCGAGGGCACCGACCTGCGCGCTTGGACCTGCCGTATCCTGCGCAACCTGTTCCTCGACCAGGAACGGCGGCGCGGGGTGGAGCGTCGCAGCCTGGCCGCCATGCCACCGCTCGGGGCCATCCCCCAGGCGCCGCAGCAATCGGGCCAGGACGCACTGCGCGACCTGGATACGGCGATGGCGACGCTGCCCGCCGCGCAGCGGGAAGCGCTGATCCTCGTCGCCGCGCTGGAGATGAGCCCCGCCGAGGCGGCCCAGATCACCGGCGTGCCGGAAGGGACGGTGAAGGCGCGCGTTTCCCGGGCCAGGGCCGCCCTGGCCCGGCTTTATCATGCTCGGTCCTGATTCGCGTCCGCCGAAGATCGGCGCCGAAATCCGCATGCTTCCCGCAACGCGGACTGACGGCGGAACGTTGCATGCAATGAAAGCGATTCTGATATGCATCTTTTGCATCGCCATGATGCAACCGCACCGCCCTCAGACCCGTTTGTCCGCCATGAGCACCGACATCGACACCCCTGAGCAGGCTGTTGTCGCCGGCGACCGCGGCCTTTCCTTCCATGATGCGCTGGTGGCGCTGCTGCCCAAGCTGCGCGTCCAGGCGCTGGCGTTGACCCGCAACAGGGCGGATGCCGACGACCTGGTCCAGGCGGCGGTGACCAACGCGCTGGCGGCCCAGTCGAGCTTCACGCCCGGCACGAATTTCGGCGCCTGGATGTACCGCATCCTGCGCAACCGCTTCATTTCCGACCGCCGCCGTCTGCGCGAGACCGTGGACATCGACGACGCGCCGGCCGAGGCCTTCGCCCGCCCCGCCGGGCAGGAGCAGAACCTGGCCGTGAACGAGCTGCGCGCCGCCATGGCCCGGCTGCCGGCCGACCAGCGCACCGCGCTGGTGATGGTCGCCGTGCAGGGGATGTCCTACGAGGAAGTGGCGCAAGCCATGGGTTGCGCCGTCGGCACGGCCAAGTGCCGCGTCTTCCGTGCCCGTTGCACGCTGGAGGCGCAGCTTCTCGGCGAGGAGGAACAGGGCCGCACGACCCGCCGGCGTCGCAATGCTGGCGCGACGGCCGTGCTGCCGCGTAACATGGGGCGCGCCGCGCCCCCCCCCCCCCCGCGCCCCCCCCGGGGGGGGGGCCGCGCCCCGCGACCCGAGGGTGGCCCACGTGGGCCGCCCCGGCCGGGGCGGCCGGGGGGGGGGGGGGGGGG
>JAYSDS010000013.1:18756-38357 GCA_041914265.1 Roseomonas sp. | reverse complement strand
GCGCGCCGCGCCCACCGCCGCGGCGCAGCGGCACGGATATGATGGACGAGCCTGAAGACGAGAGGAAGGACAAGGTGGCCAGCAGGTCCGGCGCCGCGCGTGGTCGCGGCGCTAAGAAACCCGTGCCGGACGCCGCCTTCGACATCTGGCTCCGCCGCGGGCTGCACCAGATGTTCGACGACGTGGCACGGGAACCGATCCCGGCTGAACTTCTTCGCCTGATTGAGCAGGATCGGGGGAAGTGAGCAGCGGCGGCGTGGCGCCGCCGCGCACGCACATCTTCGGCGGTGTGCGTGGCCGGCTCCTCGCCCTGGTGGCCGCCGCAACCATCCCGATCGCCGGCATCGCCGGCACCAATGCCTGGAACGCCTACCAGTCCGCCACCGAACAAGGCCTGCGTGATGTCGTCATCCTGCGGGAGGTCGCCGCGGCGCGGCATGGCGCGGCGGTCAGCGCGTTGCGCGAGGTGCTGACCGGTCTTGTCCGCAGCACCCGGCTTCTCGACCTCCCGCCCGAGGCCTGCGACGGCGAACTCGCTCAGCTCCGTGCCCTCATGCCCGAGCGGTACTCCAATTTCTCCGTGCTGGATGCTGAAGGCAGGCTGCTGTGCAGCGCCTTGCCGGCAGCGCGCGGGCGGAGCTTCGCCGACCAGGATTACGTCAAGGCAGTGCAATCGTCGCGCGACCTGACAATCGGTGAATTCACCACGGGGCTGGTGTCGCAGCGCGCGGCGCTGCCAGGCGCCGCACCGTTTCTCGATGAGGCAGGGCGATTGCGCGGCATGGTTGTCGGGGGCCTCTACCTCGACTTCTTCCTGCGCACCGACCGGCCGCCCCAGGCACCGGACGAAAGCCAGGTGTGGCTGCTCGATGCGGATGGATCGCTGTTGCCCCTCGGCTCGGCCCGCGCGATGTCGCTGCCCCCGCCCGAGACGCTCGCGCACATGCTCGCCGGGCAGGATACGACGCGGATGGGCGCCGCGCGCGACGGGACGCTGCATGCCTGGTCGATCGAGGAACTCGACCCAAGGCTGCGCCTCCTCGTCGGCCTGTCGATGGAACAGACAGAGCGCAACGCCCTCGGGGCCTTCCTGCGCCGCGTCCTGGAACTGACCATCTTCCTGCTGGCCTGTGTCGTGGCCATCCTGGTCGGCGTCGAGCTCGGCGTGTCACGGCCCCTGCGCCAGCTTGCCGCCCGCGTGCGGCAGTGGCAGCCGGGCCGCCCCTTCCCCGCCGACCCGACGGCCAGCGGCCCGCAGGAGGTGCGCGAGCTGGACCGCGCGCTGATTGCCGCCGCCACCGCCCTGCAGGAACGCGAGGCGGCCCTGACCGCCGCGCTGCACCAGCGCGACCTGCTGATGGCCGAGATCCATCACCGCGTGAAGAACAACCTGCAGGTCGTGGCCTCGCTGCTGAGCCTGCAGGCCGGCCGGTTGCGCAGCCACGCGGCGCGCACGGAATTCGCCGTGGCGCGCGACCGCGTGCAGGCCCTCGCCACGCTGCACCGGCATCTCTACCTTCACCAGTCCTTCGAACGCATCTCGCTGCGCCCCTTCCTCGAGGAGTTGTCACGCCAGCTCGGCGACGCGCTCGGCGCGGGGCCAGGCAGCGGCGTGGACATCGCAATCGACACCGAGGATGTGGAGATGGCCTCCGACCAGGCGATCTCCCTCGCGCTGCTGCTGACCGAAGCGGTGAGCAACGCCATGCGCCATGGCTTCCCCGGCGACCGCACGGGCACGATCTCGATCTCCCTGCACATCGAAGGCGAGATGGCTCATCTCATCGTCGCCGATGACGGGGTGGGGTTCGGCGATGCCGGCGCGGAGACGGAGGGCGACGGCGATGGCCTCGGCCTGCGCCTGATCGAAGGCTTCGCGACCCATCTCGGTGGCGTCGCGGAAATCACGAGCGAGGGCGGCACGCGCATCTCGGTGCGCTTCCCCCTGCACCGGAGCGCGCCCGAGGAGACGATGCGCGGCGCGGCCTGACGCAACTCCGCGACGCGTTCCGCGTTGCTCCGTCACAGCAACGATGGAGCTTGAGCATGTCACAGATCCTGCGCACCGCCTGCGCCGTCGCCCTCTTCGCCCTGCCGCTGGTCGCCTGCGACGATGGCCCGGCCGAAAATGTGGGCGAGCGCATCGACCGCGCGGCGGAGAACGTGCGGGACGCGGTGGACCCGCCGCAGGGGCCGCTGGAGCGCGCGGGGCGCGCGATCGACCGGGCGGCGGACTGATTCACCTGCGCCGTGGCGCAAAATGCTCGTCGGAGGAGGATGGAAGTTGGAGGGGCGCCGCTCCTCCAAACCACCCCGCCAAATGATTGTATCATTTGGAAAGCCGGCTTTTGGCGCCGGCCAGAAGTGGCGTTCCTGCCCTCTCATCGCGCTTCGTGCACAAGGGTGGGCTTCGGCACTTGTGCTGGCCTTGGTGCCCAGCACCAAGTGACGGTTTCCAAAGGCCTCGGGCCTTTGGTGGGGAGAGTCCGAGAGGGGCGAAGCCCCTCTCTGTCCCACCGGTCAGGAAGAAGGGCCGTCGATATTCCCCGCCAATCCGAGGCCCCCTTTGGATGGGCGGGCGGTCAGGTTGCGTCGCCTTCGGCCTTACGGCGGAGTTCGCGCAGCCGTTCTTGCCCTCCGCGCAGCCGCGGATGAATGGCAAGCGCCGCCTGCATGCTGCGAAGGGCGGCCGCGGCGTTGCCGGCTTCCTCCTGCAGCGTGGACAGCATGACCAGCGCAGCGAAGTGCCGTGGTTCGAGCCGCAGCGCCTCCTGCAGGTCCCGCGCGGCGGCTTGTGCATCGCCCGTGGCGGCATAGGCCTGGGCGCGCTGGAACCAGGCTTCGGCGCTGCCGGGCGATAGGATCAGCGCAGCGTCGAAATCCTCCAGGGCTTCCTCGTTGGTACGGGCCGCAAGGTTGCGCGCGCCCCGACGGAGCAGCAGCACCGCGGCGGGCGAGGCGCCTTCGACCCACAGCGCACGGATGCGCCCTTCCATCATGGCGGCAACGGCGTCATCGGGCGCCGTCTTCAGGCCCTCGAACAGGGTTTCGAGTTCGGCGCGCCGCGCCTCCTGCTGGCGGTTCGCGGGCGCCGACGGCGGGGCTGGCGCCGGCTGGGTCGCGGCCGGGACGGGCAGCAGCAGCAGGGCGATCAGAGCGTACCGCATCGGGCCATGCTCCGCCTCTCCACGGCTCCGGGGCAAGCGGCGCCGGGTCATGCGGCCGCCCGGCGCTCGACGAGCGCGGCTGGTTCCGGCCCACCCGCCATCCAGTCCAGCAATTCGACTGTATGCACGGCGGGCATCGCGCCGTCGCCAAGCTGGGTCAGACAGCCGATATTGCCCGCCGCGATCAGCGCCGCCCCGGTACGCTCGATGTTGGCCTGCTTGCGTGCCTTGAGCTGCCCGGCGATCTCCGGCTGCATCAGGTTGTAGGTGCCCGCTGAACCACAGCAGATGTGGCCTTCCGCCGGCTCCTTCACCGTAAATCCCGCAGCCTTCAACAGCGCCTTGGGTGCCTCGGTGATCTTCTGGCCGTGCTGCAACGAGCAGGCGGCATGATAGGCGACGGTGAGGCCCGGTGCCGGGCGGCTCGGCGCATAGCCGAAGCGCTGCAGCACCTCGGAGACGTCCGCAGCCAGTCCGGCGACCGTCGCGGCGGCCTCGCGGTCCGGTTCCTCGCGGAACATGAAGCCGTAGTCCTTCACCGTCGTCCCGCAGCCCGAGGTGTTCACCACGATCGCATCAAGCCCATCCCCCGCGATCTCCCGGGACCAGGCTCGGATATTGGCGCGGGCGAGGCGCATCGCTGGGTCATGATGCCCCATATGGTGATCCAGCGCGCCGCAGCACCCCTGTTCCGCGGTCACCACCACCTCGACGCCCATGCGGGTCAGGAGCCGGATGGTCGCCTCATTGATGGACGGTGCCAGGACCTGCTGGGCGCACCCCGTCAGCAGCGCGACGCGGCCGCGCCGCGGGCCCTCGGCCGGATACACATGCGGCCGCCCGACCGTGGAGGCGGCCGGCACGCGGGCTGGTGCCAGCCGCAGCATCGCCCGCAATCGCTGCGCGGCCATCGATTCGCCCCGCACCAGCCCGGCGAACGGCCGCGCCAGCCTCGCGCCCTGCAGCGCCAGGCGGAAGCGCCCGGGATGCGGCAGCAACAGCGACAGCAGCCGCCGCAACGCCCGTTCCGGCCAGGGCCGTGCATAGGTCTTCTCGATATACGCGCGCGCGTGATCGACCAGGTGCATGTAGTGCACGCCGGATGGACAGGTCGTCATGCAGGATAGGCAGGACAGGCAGCGATCGACGTGGCGCACCACCTGCTCTGTCGCGGGCTGGCCGCCTTCCAGCATCTCCTTGATCAGGTAGATCCGGCCGCGCGGGGAGTCGAGCTCGTCGCCCAGCAGCAGGAAGGTCGGGCAGGTCGCCGTGCACATGCCGCAATGCACGCAGCTCCGCAGGATGCGGTTGCTCTCCGCGGTGTCCGGATCGGCGAGCTGCGCCGGCGAGAAATGCGTCTGCATGTCACCAGTCTAGGCAGGGCGAGGTCACGCTGCCAGCGGGACGCCGCGGATGGACCGCGCCGGGCGCCCTGACTATCGTTCCGACACCGGAGAGCATTGGAACGAGGCGCTGGATGCTGACGGAAGGCGTGATTGCGATCGCCGAGTTTGGGGTCGGTGTCTTTGCCCTGACCCTCTTCGCGGTCCAGTTCCTGGCTAAGGAAGCCGGCTACTTCGTGGGCCAGCGGTCCACCAGGCAGGAAGCAGGCGCGGGCGAAGGCGTCGGCGTGGTGGTGGGCGGCATGCTCGGCCTCCTCGCCTTCGTGCTGGCGTTGACTCTGTCCTTTTCCACTGCCCGCTTCCAGGAACGACGCGATGGCACGCTGGCCGAGGCCAATGCCATCGGCACGGCCTGGCTCCAGGCCCAGGCGATCGGCGGGCCGCGCGGGACGGAGATCGCCCGGTTGATGGAGGACTATGCCGCGCAGCGGCGCGCCTTCATCCTCGCCGGGCGCAACGATCCCGCCGAGGCGGAGATCACCCGCCGCAGCAACGCATTGCAGGGGGAGATCTGGGGTCATTTGACCGCCCTGGTTCGTGAACGGCCGGACCCCACGATCAATTCCCTGATGAATGCGCTGAACAGCACCTTCGACCTCGCGACCGCGGAACGCTTCGCCTTCGCCCTGGTCTTCCCGCCTCAGCTCTTCTGGCTACTGGTGGGGATGAGCCTCGTGTGCATGGCAGCGCTGGGCTTCCAACTCGGCTTGCGGGGCAAGCCGCTGCGCGTGCTGACCATCTTCCTGCTGGGGATGTGGACGGCGACGATGACCGTGATCCTCGACATGGGATCGGCACGGCTCGGAGCGATCCGGATCAGCGGCCAAGCCTATGACTGGACCATCCAGGGCTTCCAGGGCGGCGTGGCCATTCCCCCGGCGCCGCGCTGAGGCAATGCCGGCGCCCTCCCTGTCGGGCGCGCCTCGTGCTATCCGCCAGCGAGAATGCTTCGCAACGTCACCATCGAGGCCGCCCCGCCAGCGCTGCGCCCGCGCCGGGCACCGGCCTGGGCCTGGGCCTCCCTGCTGATCGCCGCGGCCATCATCGCGCCGCTGATCGCCGTGCTGCTCACCGCCGCGGTGCGGCCCGGGGAGAGCTTCCGCTTCATCGCCACCACCACGCTACCGGAGATGCTGTGGAATTCCGCGCTGCTCGCCCTGCTGGTCGGGGCGATGGCCGGTTCCGCCGGCGCGGTCTCTGCCTGGATCGTCTCGACCTGCGAATTCCGCGGGCGCCGGATGCTGGAAGTCGCGCTGCTGCTGCCGCTGGCAATCCCGGCCTATCTCAATGGCTATGTCTATACGTGGCTGCTCGACGTGGCGGGGCCGGTGCAGACGACCTTGCGCGACCTGACTGGACTGCGCTACGGCCAGTACTGGATGCCGGAGGTCCGATCCCTGCCAGGGGCCGCCGTGATGCTGGCGATGGTGCTGTACCCCTATGTCTACCTGCTCTGTCGCGCCGCCTTCCTGCAGCAGAGCGTCTGCCTGCTCGAAGCCTCCCGCACCCTGGGGCACGGGCTGGTGCGGACCTTCCTCCACGTCGCGCTGCCGCTGGCGCGGCCGGCACTGGTCGCGGGTATCGGCTTCGCCCTGATGGAGACGCTGGCCGATTTCGGCACCGTCCAGCATTTCGGCGTGCGCACCTTCACCACCGGCATCTATGAGGCGTGGTTCGGCATGGGCGACCGCGGTGCGGCCGCGCAGCTCTCGGTCGCGCTGCTCGGCTGCGTCTTCCTTGCCCTCGGGCTGGAATACGTCTCGCGGGGCGGCCGGCGCTTCCATCCCACCACTACCCGCCAGCCACCGCTGCGGCCCGCGCTGCTGCGTGGCTGGAAACAGGCTGCGGCGTTCCTGGCCTGCGCCATGCCGGTCCTGTTGGGCTTCGTGGTGCCGGCCGGCGTGTTGCTATGGATGGCGGTGACCACAGGCGATCCGCTGGATCCCCGGCGCTTCCTGCCCTTCGCGACCAATTCGCTGCTGGTCTCGACCATCACCGCCGGCATCGGCGTGCTGCTGGCTGCGATGATGGCCTGGGCGGCGCGTCTATATCCCTCTCCGTTCCGCTTGGCGGCGAACCGCATCGCCTCGCTCGGCTATGCCCTGCCGGGATCGGTCATCGCCGTCGGTACGCTGGTGCCCTTCGGCATCTTCGACAACGCGCTGGATGGCTGGATGCGCGACCATTTCGGCCTGTCCACCGGGCTGCTGCTGTCCGGGACGATGGTGGCCCTGGTGTTCGGCTACCTCGTGCGCTTCATCACCGTGGCTCTCGGCTCGGTCGAATCGGGGCTGGCGCGTCTCAAGCCATCCCTGTTGTCGGCCGCGCGGGTGCTCGGGCGGACGCCGGGACAGGCGGTGCGAGAGGTCGAACTGCCGCTTGCCCGCGGGGCCCTGTTGACCGCCGCCGTGCTGGTCTTCGTCGACACGATGAAGGAACTGCCGGCGACGCTGATCGTGCGGCCCTTCGATTTTGATACGCTAGCGGTTCGTGTCTACAACCTCGCCTCGGATGAAAGGCTGGTGGAAGCGTCGACCGCGGCTCTGTTGATCGTGGCGGTGGGGCTGCTGCCGGTGGCAGCACTGACACGGGCGATGCGACGGAAGGATTGACCGGAGGGCTGCTGCCCCGCCCCGGAGACGCAGACAGGAAGAATTGGCGAGCGGCGTTGGTGCTCTCCAAACCTCACCCGTCCACGGGAAGCCATCGAGGGGCCTTCCTGATTACTGGCTTGCGTCGGCTGTGGAATTGGAGGGGCGCTGCCCCTCCAAACCACCCCGCCAAGTGCTTGGAGCACTTGGAACGCAATCTGTTGGTACCGGGCGCAGCGGCTGGTCTGCCCCCTCCAAACGCCCTTCGTGCTCAAAGGTGGGTTTCACCGCCAATCCTGGCAGCGGCGCGCGGCGCCAAGTGGAGGTTTGAAAGGGCCTCGGGCCTTTGGTGGGGAGGGTCGGGGACGGGCAAAACCCTTCCCCACCCTACCATCGCCTCATCGTCAGACGCCCGGACAAAGCCTCTGCTTCACCTGCGGCCCATCCGCACGAAGTGCTCGTGCCCTCAATGCCCCTGGTCGGGAGCGGCGTCGGAGTTCAGCAGCGTATAGCGCTCAAGCCCGATCTTCTCGATCAGGTCGAACTGCGTATCCACGAAGTCCGCGTGCTTCTCCTCATCCTTCAGGATGTTGAGGAATAGGTCACGCGAGACGAAATCGCGCACGGATTCGCAATAGGCGATCGCCTCGCGAAGGTCGTTGATCGCCTTTTCTTCCAGCTTCTGGTCGCATTCCAGAATCTCCCGAACACCTTCCCCGGTCAGGATCTGGTTCAGGCGCTGGACATTCGGATGGCCGCCGAGGAACAGGATGCGCTCGATGAGCAGGTCGGCGTGCTTCATCTCCTCGATCGACTCTTCGTATTCGTGCTTGCCGAGCTTGGTCACGCCCCAGTGGCGCAGCATGCGCGCATGCAGGAAGTACTGGTTGATCGCCGTCAACTCGTTGGTGAGTTGCGTGTTCAGATGTTCGATCACCTTCGGGTCGCGCAGCATGGCCGCCTCCATCGACGCGACGCATCCCGGTGCGCCGCTTCTCTATCGCCTAGATAGAGGAGCGACGTCCCAGAATGTCAAGTAAGTCATTGAATTTGCTGAATAATGCGCTTGCGGCGCATTCTCAGTTGGACTTGCAGTCCCCCGATCCGGCACGCAGCAGGCTCAGGATGGTCTGGCAGCAGCAGCCGCATTGGGCCCCGCAGCCGCACCCGGCATAGACCTCGGCGGGACGGGATGCGCCCGCGGCGATGGCCGCGGCGATCTGCGCCGCGGTCAGGCGATTGCAGTGGCAGACGACCATGGCGGTGAGCGGCCCTCGTCCTCTGTCAGCGCCAGCCGGCGCGCTGCATGATCTGCAGCGCTTCCGCCGCGCGGTTCGCGTCGAGCAGGGGCGTGATCGGCTCAGCGCGGAATTCGCCGAAGCTGCGCAGGATGGGGTGCATCGGAGCGCCGGGCACCGAGGGATATTCCATGTTGCCCTGCGCCAGGATCTCCTGCGCCTCATCCGAGACGAAGTATTCCAGCAACCGCCGCGCATTGTCGGCATTGGGCGCGGTCTTCACCAGGCCGGCGCCGGAAACGTTCACATGCGTGCCGCGATCGCCCGGCGCCTGGTTCGGGAAGATCACGCCGATGCGCTCGAACACCGCGCGGTCCTCGGGGCGCTGCGACGCGCCCACATGGCCGAGGTAATAGGTGTTGGCGATGGCAAGGCGGCACTGGCCGGAGGGAATGGCCCGGAACTGGTCGCGATCGCCGCCCTGCGGGGGCCGCGCCAGGTTGGCGGCAACGCCACGCGCCCAGGCCTCGGTCGCCGCGACGCCGTCGGCGGCGAGGATCGAGGTCGCCAGACCCACATTGTAGGGGTGGTTGGACGCACGCACGCAGATCTGGCCGCGGAACTGCTCGCTGGCGAGATCCTCGTAGCGGTTCAGCCCTTCGGGGCGGCCGTTCTGCTTGTCGTACATGATGACGCGGCCGCGCATCGTGATCGCGAACCACAACCCGTTGGGATCCCGGCGCTCGGCCGGGACGCGGGCATCCACCGCCGGAATGGCATAGGGCTGCAGGATGCCGGCCTGGGTCGCACGGGCGAGGCGGGTCGCATCCACCGTGATGAACACGTCCGCCGGGCTGTTCCGCCCTTCGGACTGGATGCGCGCCATGAGCTGGTCGGCATCCCCCTGGATGATGCGGACCCGAATCCCCGTCGCGCGGGTGAAGGCATCATACATCGCGGCGTCGGTGTCGTAGTGCCGCGCGTTGTAGATGTTGACTTCCTGTGCCTGGGCGGCAGCCGCGGGGGCGGCGATGACGGCGAGCGCGAAAAGGGTTCGGCGGAGCATCGTGGCCTCGTCGTGTGACTGCCGCCGACTATCGCATCTGAGAGGCGCTCGCAAGTTCAGTTGCGATGCGCTCGCATGTAACGGGGGTGGGGCGCCTGCCCCACCCACGCTGGGTCTAGCGTTGCAGCCCGCGCAAAAACTTCGCGCGCGCCCCGCCGCCGGCCATCAGGAAGGCGTGATCGGACCCCGAAAGCAGGAATCTCGCGCCCAGGGCGATGTAGTCCGAAGCGACTTTCTCGTCATAGACGCCGCCCATCCCCATGATCTTGCCCTCGGCCTCGCAGGCGCCCGCGACCGCGACATAGGCATCGCGCACATCCGGATGGCCGATCTGCCCGGCGATGCCCATGGATGCCGTAAGGTCGGAGGTACCGATCATCAGGCAGTCGACCCCGGGCACCGCGGCGATCGCCGCGGCGGTGGCGACGGCGCGCGGCGTCTCGATCATCACGGTGATCAGGATCTCGCGGTTCAGCTCCACCTGGGCCGCGGCGGTATCGCTGACGACGAAGCCGTACTGCGCCGGCGGCCCGCCCCAGGACCGCTCGCCGATGGGCGGATAGCGGAAGGCCCGCACCACCGTTTCCGCTTCGTCCTTCGTATCGACATGCGGGACGACGACGCCCATCGCGCCGTTGTCGAGGCAGCGCGTGCCCTCGAACAGCGCATCCTTGCAGCAGCGCACGATGGGCGTGACGCCCTGGGACAGCGCCGCCATGCACATGCGCGTGGCGTCGTCCACGCTCATCGCGCCGTGTTCCATATCGATGAACAGCCAGTCGAAGCCCGACGCGGCGGCGATCATCCCGACGGCGGGCGTGCGCAGGTGATGCACGCCGAAACCAAGGGCGAGCTCACCCTTTTCCAGGCGACGACGCGCGAGATTCGGTGCGAGGGGCATGGCCATTTCCTTCCCGTGGAATGCGGGTCAGGCGACCATGCCCCCCGGCGCGGGTCAATCCGCCCGCATGCCCGTATTGCCGACGACAGTGCCCAGGCGCTGCGTCTCGCTGGCGATGAATCGCCCGAAATCGGCGCCGTCCAGCGGCCGCGGCACACCGCCCGCATCGCTGATGCGCTTCGCGACCGCGGTATCCTGCACGGCGGCGATCACCTCCGCCTGCAACCGCGCGAGGCGCGGCGCCGGCACGGCCGAGGGCACGAACAGGCCCCACCAGGCGACAGTGGACAGGTCCACACCCGCCTCGCGCAGCGTCGGCACGGCCGGCGTCGCGCCGGCACGGGCGTCGCCGGTGACCGCGAGCGGCTTCATCTGCCCGCCCTGCACCAGGCCCAACGCGGCGGAATAGGTCTGGAACACCACATCGACCCGACCGGCCATGACGTCGCTGTTGACCGCCGCGGTCTCCCGATACGGCACATGAGTCATGTCGAGCCCCGTCGCCTTGGCGAAGAGGGCGCCGGCGATGTGCATCGAGGTGCCGACCCCGATCGAACCGTAGGTCACCGGCTGCCCGCGCGCCTTGGCCATGGCGATGAAGCCCGCGACGTCGGCCACCGGCATGGAAGGGCTGACCACCATCAGGTTGGGCATCTCGGCGATCATGGCGACCGGCGCCAGGTCCTTGTCCGGATCGAAGGGCAACCGGTCAAAAAGGAAGCGGTTCGCCGCGTAGCCCTGCGAGTGCAGCAGGATCGTGTGGCCATCGGGCTCGGCCTGCAACACGGCGGTCGTGCCGATATTCCCGCCCGCGCCGGCCCGGTTCTCCACGACAACGGATTGGCGGAGCGCGGTCGAAAGCCGCTCGGCGACCAGCCGGCCGAGCAGGTCTGCCGCACCCCCGGGCCCGAAGGCGACGATGATACGCATCGGGCGGCTTGGATAGCCATCCTGGGCTCTGAGGGTTGCGGGCGCGACAAGGGCGGCAGCCCCGGCCAGGGCAGCACGGCGACGGATGTTCATGAAGGGACCCGGACTTGAGTTGTTGTGTGGTGATGTGACCGTGCCGGCGCCCTGTGCATGCAACACTGCCTATGTTGCAGCGCAAGATCAACGCGAAGAGTCGGGGCCTGTCTTGAGAGTCCGGCCCCAGCCCGACTGCGACAGTCCCGTCAACGCAACTTTTGGGGCAAGCCCTCAGTCCCCGGGACGATGTCGCGATCCGTGAGCAGGGCCATGACGGTTTCGAGTCGATCGGCCTCCTCCACCGGCTTGTCCCGCCGGATGCGCGCGATGCGGGGGAAGCGCAGCGCGACGCCAGATTTGTGCCGCGTGGACCGCTGCGCCGCATCGAAGGCCACTTCGAACACGATGCCGCGCTCGACCTCCCGCACCGGACCGAAGCGGTTGACCGTGTTGTTGCGGATCCAGCGGTCGAGCCAGAGCAATTCCTCATCGGTGTAGCCGGAATAGGCCTTGCCGATCGGCACCAGCTCCCCGTCCTCCCGCCAGACGCCGAAGGTGTAGTCGGAGTAGAAGGAGGATCGCTTCCCGTGGCCGCGCTGGGCGTACATCAGCACCGCATCCACGGTCAGCGGATCGCGCTTCCACTTCCACCACAGGCCTTTCACCCGCCCCGCGACATAGGGCGCGTCGCCGCGCTTGAGCATCAGCCCCTCGATCGAGGCCGCGCGCGAGCCGTCGCGCAGGCCAGCCAGCGCGCCGAGGCTGTCGAAGGCGATGAGCGGCGAGACATCCATGCGCGCCGGCGCGGTGCGCGCCGCCCAGGCCTCCAGCCGCGCGCGACGGGCGTCGAAGGGCAGCGGACGCAGATCGTCATGCTGTTCGAACAGCAGGTCATAGAGCCGCACCGCCACCGGATAATCGCGCTGCATCTTCGCCGTGACCGTCTTGCGGTTCAGCCGCTGCTGCAGATCCGCGAAGGGCGCGACCTCGCCGTGCCGCATCACCAACAACTCGCCATCCAGCACGGCATGGAAATCCATCGCGGCGATGATTTCCGGGAATGCCGGGGAGATGTCCTCGCCGCCGCGGGAGAAGAGCCGCCGGCCGCCCGGACCCGCGGTGAGCTGCACGCGGATGCCGTCCCATTTCCATTCGGCGCGCCATGCCGAGGGGTGCAGCCCGGCCAGGTCCGCCTCCTCCAGCGGATGGGCCAGCATCAGCGGGCGGAAGACCGGCGCGTCGCGCGGATCGGGCCGCTCGGCCCGACCCTCCAGCCACCGGAACAGCGGCGCATAGGGCGGCGCGACGCCGTGCCAGACTTCCTCGATCGCCTCCACGGGCTGGCCCGACCATGCGGCGAGCGCGACACGGGCCAGCCGCGAGGAGACGCCCACCCGCAAGCCCCCCGTCACCAGCTTGATCAGGGCCAGCCGCCCACTGGCATCGAGCGTGTCCAGCCAGCCGGCGATCAGGGCCGGCAATTCCGCCTTCGGCGTCGTCTCCAGCGCCTCGGACAGTTCGGCGAGGGTCGGCGGCGGGGCGTTCACACCGGCGCGCGGCTGCCAGATCAGCGCGACCGTCTCCGCGAGATCGCCGACATAGTCATAGGATACACGCCACAGCTCCGGATCCATGCGCGTCATCACGAGGTCGCGGATCATGGCCGGTTTGGCGGCGGCGAAGCGCAGCTCCTCGGTAAGGGCAGCGAGGCCGATGCCCCGATCGGGGTCCGGCTGTTCCGCAAACCATTGCCGCAGCAGCGCGAGCTTGGCATTGCGCCCCGGCGTGAAGACCAGGCGCTCCAGTAGTTCGGCGAAAGCCGGCAGGCTCATGCGGCGGGTTCCTCGGCCGGCCGCACGTCCTCCTCCTCCTCGCCGAGGCCGACCAGATGCAACGCACGGCCCTTGATGCCGCGCAGGGAGAGCGCGTGGATCAGTGCATCCTCGCGCCCATGCGTCACCCATACCTCCGGTGCCTGCACCTCGGTGCAGGTCGCGAGCAATTCGTCCCAGTCCGCGTGATCCGAGATGACCAGCGGCAATTCGACGCCGCCCTGCTTCGCGCGCTGCCGCACGCGCATCCAGCCCGATGCGACCGCGGCGATCGGTTCGGCGAGGCGACGCGCCCAACGATCCGCCACCGCCATGGGCGGCGCGAGCACGATGGCCCCCTTCAGCGCGTCCTTCCGGGCCACCGTCGCCGGGCGCAGCTCGCCCAGGCGGACGCCGAGCGCCTCATAGACCTCGCACATCGCAACATGCGCACCATGCAGATGCACCGGCCGGTCCCAGCCCGCCTGGCGCAGCATCGCGATCAGCCTCTGGCACTTGCCGAGGGAATAGCAGCCCACGACATGCGTGCGCTCGGGGAACAGCGCGACAGAGCGCAGCAGCTTCGCGAGTTCCGCCTCGGGCCGCGGATGTCGGAAGACGGGGAGCGCGAAGGTCGCCTCGGTGACGAAGACATCGCAGGGCTCGAGTTCGAAGCGCGCCGTCGTCGGATCGGCCTGGCGCTTGTAGTCGCCCGAGACCACCACGCGCGATCCCTGCCATTCCAGGCACAGCTGCGCCGAACCCAGCACATGCCCCGCGGGGCGCAGCCAGAGCCGCACGCCGCCGACGACCAGCACCTCGCCATGGCGCAGCGCCTGCTGGGTGGTGCCGGCACGGCCGTCGCCCATCCTGGCGGTCATGATGGCCAGGGTTTCGCGCGTCGCGAGGACATGGGCATGGCCCGGCCGGGCATGGTCGGAATGGCCGTGGCTGATCACCGCGCGGTCCACGGCGCGCGTGGGGTCGATGAAGAAGCCGCCGGGTTCGCAGAACAGGCCCGCCGGCGTCACCTTGAGCCAGGTCGAGGGATGCGCCATGGCGGCCATGTGGTCGGGACGAGCCGCGCTTTCCAGGGCGCCCCGTCGGTCCCGGCGCCGCCTCCCCGCTTCCGAGGGCGACGACGCCGGCACCGCCGGACAATGCCTCCTGCCGGAACGTCAGGCCGGCACGAGCAGGAAGAAGCGACCATACTGCGCCTTCTCCTGCTTCCAGGCATGAACGGCGAGAGCCACCGAGGCCAGGCCCCAGAACATGAGGTATTCGACCCCGCCGAGGTTCCACAGCCAGCCGGCGCCCTTGGTCACCAGGGTAGCGTAGACGGCGATGCCCATGATGCCGGCCGAGACGAAGCCGAGCCACTTCACCAGGATGTTGAGGGTCAGGCCGACGAGACAGGCGGTCTCCGCCGCGATGGCGAGGTAGAGCATCACCTCGCCATAGGGCAGGACGCGGCCGAAAAAGGCGGCGGACCCGGCCATGTTGCCGAGCTTGAACAGGATGTGCGGTGCGTAGAACAGGCCGCACATGAGGCGAAGGACGACCGCCGGATCGGTCAGGTCGAAATCGGATCTACGCATCGTTCGGATCTCCCGCCCAGCTTGGGCGTGGCCTGATCCGTGCGCCTGAAACCCTCGGAAAAGCTTGCGCCAGCGCAAAGCGGTTCCCCTCGGGCATGAATGATGGTCATAGTGGAGCCGAATGAGAACATTCCCGGAACCGTTCGCCGGCTGGTTCGCCGCGCGTGGCTGGACGCCACGGCCGCACCAGGTGGCGCTGCTGGAGGCTGCCCGGCGCGGGGAGCACGTCCTCCTCCTCGCGCCCACAGGCGGCGGCAAGACGCTGGCCGGGTTCCTGCCCTCGCTGGTCGATCTCGCGGCGCGGCCCCGGGAAGGGCTGCACACGCTCTACATCTCGCCGCTGAAGGCGCTGGCGGTGGACATCGCTCGCAACCTGACCGCACCGGTCGCGGAGATGGACCTGTCCGTCACCATCCAGACGCGCACCGGCGACACGCCGGTCAACCGCCGCCAGCGCCAGCGCGAACGCCCGCCGAACCTGCTGCTGACGACGCCGGAGAGCCTGACGCTGCTGCTGTCGCTGCCGGACGCGCCGGAGATGTTCGCGGGGCTGTCGTCGATCATCGTGGATGAGGCGCATGCGCTGGCGGGAACCAAACGCGGGGACCAGCTTGCGCTGTGCATGTCGCGCCTCGCGGTGCTCGCCCCGGAGGCGCGGCGCATTGGCCTGTCGGCAACCGTCGCGCATCCCGAAGCCCTGCGCGCCTGGCTGTCGCCGACCGCGCGGGCCGAGGATGTGCGACTGGTCGAAACCCGCGGCGGCGCCGCGCCGGAATTCGATCTGCTGCTCCCCGAAGGCCGCCTGCCCTGGGGCGGGCATATGGGCCTCGCCTCCGCGCCGGAGATCTATCGCCGCATCGCCAGTGCGCGTGTGACCATCGTCTTCGTCAACACCCGCGCCCAGGCGGAGCTGATCTTTGCGGCACTTTGGCGGCTGAATGAGGCCGCGCTGCCCATCGCCATGCATCACGGCAGCCTCGAGATCGGGCTGCGGCGCAAGGTCGAGGCCGCGATGGCCGCGGGGAAGCTGCGCGGGGTCGTGGCGACGGCCTCGCTCGATCTCGGCATCGACTGGGGCGATGTGGACCAGGTGATCCAGGTCGGTGCGCCTAAGGGCGTGTCGCGCCTGCTGCAGCGCGTCGGCCGTGCGAACCATCGCATGGACGAGCCCTCCCACGCGGTGCTGGTACCGGCGAACCGGTTCGAGGTGGTGGAATGCGTCGCCGCGACCGAGGCCGTCGCAGCCCATGAGCTGGATGGCGAGGTGCCCCGCCCCGGTGGCCTCGACGTGCTGGCGCAGCATGTGCTGGCCATGGCCTGCGCCGCGCCCTTCCGCGAGGACGACCTTTATGCCGAGGTCGTCCGCGCCGCGCCCTATGCCGCGCTGACGCGGCGCGACTTCGACGACGTGGTGCGCTTCGTCGAGGATGGCGGCTATGCCCTCGCCGCCTATGAGCGCTTCCGCAAGCTGTTCCGGGATTCCGAGGGGCTCTTGCACGTGCGGGGCAAGATGGTCGCGGCGCAGCTTCGGATGAATCTCGGCACCATCGTCGAAACGCCGTTGCTGAAGGTGCGCATCCGCGGCGGCGGCGTGGTCGGCGAGGTCGAGGAATGGTTCGTCTCCACCCTCGAAGCCGGCGACTGCTTCCTCTTCGGCGGCCAGGTGCTGCGCTACGAACGGCTCGATCCCGGCGCGGTCATCGTCTCGCGTGGCGGCGAGGGCGAGCCCCGCGTACCGGTCTATGCCGGCGCGCGGATGCCGCTGACGACGCATCTCGCGGCCCGCGTGCGCGCCATCCTGTCCGACCCGCGCCGCTGGCGGCATCTGCCGGAGCCGGTCAAGGAATGGCTCCGCCTGCAACGCTACAAGTCGGAGCTGCCGCCACGCGACGGGATGCTGGTCGAGACCTTCCCGCGCGGTGGCAAATGGTTCCTCGTCGCCTATACCTTCGAGGGGAAGCTCGCGCACCAGACGCTGGGGATGCTGGTGACGAAGCGGATGGAGAGGCTTGGCCTCGCGCCGCTCGGCTATGTCGGGACGGACTATATCCTCGCCATCTGGTCGGCCTTCGAGCCCACCGATGTCGCGGCCCTGTTCACCGAGGACATCCTCGGCGACGAGATGGAGGAATGGCTGGCGGAATCCTCGATGCTGCGGCGGACCTTCCGCAACATCGCGACCATCGCGGGGCTGATCGAGAAATCCCACCCGGGCGCCGAGAAATCCGGCCGCCAGATGACCATGAATTCGGATCTGATCTACGACGTGCTCCGCCGCCACCAGCCCGACCACATCCTGCTCCGCGCGACGCGCGCCGAGGCCGCGCAGGGCCTGACCGACGTCGCGCGCATCGCCTCCCTGCTCGCCCGCGTGCAGGGGCGCATCCGCCATCGCGTGCTGGAACAGGTCTCGCCGCTCGCGATCCCGGCCCTGATCGAGCAGGGACGCGAATGGGTCGCGGGCGGGGCGGAGGACGCGCTGCTTGCCGAAGCCGCCGCCATGGTCGCGGAAGCCACCGACGGCGCCGAAGATTTCACGGAGACATTGGCCGAAGTGACCGACCCATTCCCGGTGCGCGGCGGTACGTCGATCGCCCGCGCCAAGGCGCGCGACCGGCGCCGCGCCTCCTACATCCGCCTGGCGCCCAAGATGGTGACCGGACGATGAGCCCCGCCGCCCCCGTCCATATCGCCGGCGAGCGGCTGATGCTCGACCCCGCCGGCGTGATGCACTGGCCCGCGCGGCGGATGCTGGTCGTCGCCGACCTGCATTTCGAGAAGGGCAGCGCCTTCGCCGCGCGCGGGCGGCTGGTGCCGCCCTATGACACGCGGGAGACGCTGTCGCGCCTGACCCCGCTGCTGCGCCGCTATGGCCCGCACCGCATCGTCTTCCTGGGCGATTCCTTCCATGACGCGGAGGGCTCCGCGCGGCTTTCCGAGCACGACCGCGCCGCGCTGATCGCGGCCCTGGATGGCATCGAGATCACCTGGGTCGCCGGCAACCACGATCCGACGCCGCCGGCCGGCCTGCCCGGCCAGGCAGTGGAGGAATTGCGGGACGGCCCCCTCACCTTCCGCCACATCCCCGCGCCGCGCGCGGTGGGGGAGGTCGCGGGCCATCTGCATCCGCGCGCCGTCGCGCCGACCCGCGCGGGCGGCGTCGCGCGCCCCTGCTTCGTCAGCGATGGACGCCGCGTACTGATGCCGGCCTTCGGCGCCTATACGGGCGGGCTCGATACCACGGATCCGGCGATCGCGACGCTGTTCCCGCGCGGCGGAAGAGCCTTCCTGATCGGCAGCGAGAGGCTCTATTCCTTCCCAATGGCAGCGCGGCGGAGCGGCTTGCCGAAGGACCTCACCAGCCTGGGCAACGGCCAGGCGGAACTGCCGCTGGCCATCGCAGCCAGGCTACGCAGCGGATGATAACGAAGGAGGATGCGACATGGCCTATGACGGAAGCTGTCATTGCGGCGCGGTCTCGTTCACGGTGGAAGGCGACGCGCCGAACCAGGCACTGTCCTGCAACTGCTCGATCTGCCGCAGGAAAGGCATGCTGCTGGCCTTCGCGCCGCGGACCAGCCTGACGCTGCGCGGGCAGGACGCGTTGAAAGGCTACCTGTTCAACACCCACAAGATCGAACACCAGTTCTGCACGACCTGCGGCGTCGAGACCTTCGCCTTCGCAGCCGCGCCGGACGGCACGCCGAGTGTGGCGATCAACCTGCGCTGCGTGCCCGTGGTCGACATCGATGCGCTGGAGATCCAGCGTTATGATGGCGCGAGCCGCTAGAACAGCTCCCGGTATAGGCGCGCATAGAAGGCGGAGGAGAGGCAACGCCCCTCTCCAACCGCTCTCCCCATCACGCCGCATGCGGCACCCCGCGCGCATGCATGCCGTTCGCGAGCCAGGCGGCGCAATCCGGACCCAGCTCCCGCAGCGCCGCGGCCTCATAGGCCGCGCTGTCCGCCGCGCTCAGCGTATCGCGCCAGCGGCCATTCGTGCCCTTGTTGATGAAGGTCTGCGCCCCACCATCCCAGAACACGCCGCCGAGCGGCGCGGCCTGGCCGGCATGCGCCTTCATCCAGTCGAAGCTGCAATGCTCGAGGATCGCCGGCCAGCGATCCTCCTCCACAGTCACACCGAGGAATGCCGCGATGCGCCGCGCCTGGCCGGGCAGGTCGGCCTTCAGATCCTCGAAATGCAGCATCATCAGGTTGGGCAGGTGCCGGATCGCCCACCAGCTCCGCACATTCTCCCAGAACGGCCAGAAGGGGTGGCCGTCCCGCGCCATCCAGTCGTGGAAATAGGCGCGCAGATCGCCGGTGGGCGGTTCGATCGGCGGGCCATGACGGCCCGGCGTGTCGTTCAGCGCCTGGTACCAGAGCGCATTCGCATTGGCATGGTGGTTGTGCATCGACCACACCACGTCCCGGCCGTCGCGGGCGACGTAGATGTATTTCGCGCGCGGCGAATAAACGAGTGCATCCACCGGCAGATGCGTCTTGAGGAAGCGGCGATGCGTCTGCGCCTCGACGGCGGCGAGCTTCTCCGCCTTGGGCGGCACGCGCAGATCCACCCAGGGCGAGGTCGCGGCGACCTCGATATCGGGCGCGCCGCCCGACAGGATCTGGCCGACGATCTGCTGCGTCCAGGTCGTGCCGGACTTGGCGTAGGTGCTGACCACGATGTCGTCGTCGCGGAAGACGACATCGTTCCAGACCGTCGAATCGAAGTGGTGGTTGTGCAGCTCGCGCGTCTTGCGCGGCCAGGCGATCGCGTCGCTCATGGTACCGCCCCTCAGGGGGATCATGCGGCGCCGGGATGGCGCCGCCCGCCGGCCCCCCGGGCCGGCGGGCGGG
>JAYSDS010000013.1:0-18746 GCA_041914265.1 Roseomonas sp. | reverse complement strand
GTGGTGGGGGCGCGCCCGGCGGCGGCGCCGCGCCGCCCCCCGCCCCGCGCCCCCCGCCCCCCCCGCGGGGGGGGGGGGCGGGGGGGGCGGCCCCCCCCCCCCCCGCCGGCACCCCTGGCCGGCGGGCGGTCCATTATGATCAGAAAATAATCGTCTCTGTACTGCGGATCACAGAGGCGAGAGTTCCATGAAAGGGCCTTATCCGGCCGTGATATTGGCCTGGCGGGCGATGACCCGCCAATTCTCCGTCTCCCGGGCCACGCGGTCCGCCAGCGCCTCGGCCGTGCTGGGCGCGACCAGCGCGCCGGCCTGGAAGGCGCGGTCGCGGATGCCCTGATCCGCCAGCACCTCCCGCAGCCTGTCGGAGAACATGGCGACCATCGGCGCCGGCACCCCGCGCGGGGCGAAGACGCCGAACCAGACGTTCAGGTTCAGATCGGGCATGCCCTGTTCCGCCGCCGAGGGAATGTCCGGCAGCCCCGGATGCCGCTCGTTTGAGGAAACGCACAGCGCGCGCAGCTTGCCGTCACGAACCAACGGCGTCAGCGGCGGGGGCGAGTTCATGTAGAACTGGATGCGCCCGGCAATCAGGTCACGGATGGTCTCGCCGGTGCCGCGATAGGGCACGTGCACCAGGTCAATGCCGGCGCGATGCTTGAGGTACTCCGTGCCCATGTGGTGCATCGACCCGTTGCCGGCGGAGGCATAGTTCAGCTCGCCCGGCTTCTGCTTTGCCAGGGCGATGAATTCCTGCAGCGTGGTCGCAGGCACGATCGGATGGGTGACGAAGAGCTGCGGCGTGTCGCTGATCTGTCCGATCGCCTGGAAATCGCGCATCGGCTGGATATCGCCGAGGCCGTTGATGGCTGCGCGGCCGGTCATGGTCGCGCAATACCCGCAAAGCAGCGTCGTGCCGTCCTGTGGTGCGCGGATTACCGAGGTGAGGCCCACCACGTCGTTTCCGCCGGGGCGGTTCTCCACGACCATGGTCGCGCCGAGTGCGCGGCCGAAGGCATCCGCGACGAGACGTGCGGAGAAGTCGGTGCCGCCGCCCGCGGGCGACGGCACGACGAGGGTAATGGTCTTGCCTGCCAGCGTGGATTGGGCGCGCGCGACGGCCGGCATGGCCAGGGCGGCGCCCAGCATCGCCCGGCGCGATGTACGGATGATCATTCTTGTCGTTCCTCCTTCTCGAACCCGTTCAGCTTGCGTCGGGAAACGGCTTCTCCCCAGGCACTGGCACTTCCCCGACATTCAGGATGAAAGATAGCAGGGTGTAGTAGCCGAGCACGGTGAGCAGCTCGACAAGACGCGCCTCGCCAAGCGCATCGCGCCCGGCGGCGAAATCCGCCTCGCCCAGCCGCCCCTGATCGAGGACGGTCTTCGACAGGCGCCAGACGAGCTGTTCCGTCGCATCGGCGAAGCCTGGGTCTTCGCCGCGCCGCAGCCGTTCCAACGCCGCCGGATCGGCACCCGCCGTCACCGCGATCGGATGATGCGCGAACCATTCGAACTGCGCCTCCCAACGGCGGG
This sequence comes from Roseomonas sp., assembly GCA_041914265.1. Taxonomy (GTDB): domain Bacteria; phylum Pseudomonadota; class Alphaproteobacteria; order Acetobacterales; family Acetobacteraceae; genus Neoroseomonas. Next base: position 17,213 of record JAYSDS010000013.1, on the reverse strand, counting down.
ACACGGTGAGGATCGCGATCTCCCGTAGCCGGTCGTCCAGCATGCCGGAGAAACGCAGCCCGGCGCCGAGCCGCTGCACGGCATCCGCCACGGCGGGCGCGCGCAGCAGCACGGTGAAGGGGCCGATCACGCCGCCGCGCGGGCCGGCCGTCATGGTAGCGACGACGGCGCGCTGCGCCTCATCCAGCGCCGCGTCGGGAATGAGGGGGAACCGGTCGCTCATGCGCCCGCCCCCGGCATCATCGCGGACATGCCGCCATCGACGATGATCTCGGTACCGGTGATGTAGCGGGACTCATCGGCGGCGAGGAACAGCACCGCATGCGCCACGTCCCAGCCCGTGCCCATCTTGCCGGTGGGCACCTGCGCGTCGCGCTTGGCGATCAGGCTCGCCGCGTCGTTCGCACCGAGCTGGCGCAGCAGCCGGTTCTCCACCAGCGGCGTATGCATCAGCCCGGGAATGACGACGTTGCAACGCACGCCCTTGCGCGCCTGGTCCATCGCCACCGACTTCGTCAGCCCGATCACGCCCATCTTGGAGGCCGAATAGGCGATGTGCGGCCGATCGCCCGACATGCGAAGCGCCGCGATGGAGGCGATATTGACGATCGCCGCCGTCTCCTGCTGGCGCAGATGGGGCAATGCGTGCTTGCAGCCGAGGAAGGCACTGCGCAGGTTGATGTCGAACTGGCGGTCCCAGACCTCCTCCGACATGGATTCCGCGCTGCCCGGCGCGGAGCCGCCGACATTGTTCACGAGGATGTCGAGCCGGCCGAGCTGCGCGACCGCCACGTCGAAGGCCGCCTTCACCGCGCCGGAATCCGTCGCGTCCGCGGTATGCGCGACCGCGCGGCCGCCTTCCTTGGCGATGATGCCGACCGTCTCGGCGACAGCTTCCGGATTATTGTCGATGCAGAAGACCGCGGCACCCTGCCGCGCGAAGAGCACCGCAGTCGCCTTGCCATTCCCCCAGCCCGGACCAACCGAGCCGGCGCCGGTCACGATGGCGACCTTGCCTGTGAGATCGAGCACTCACCCATCTCCATTCTTTCCTGGACGGGTGCATGCCTACAGGCCGTCGGGGGGCGTGGCAACCAACCGCGCGGTCGGCGCCACGCCACTCTCTCAGGCGGCGAGGAACTTCTGCACCGCGCTGCCCAGCACCTGGCAGCACAACGCCAGGTCCTCCTCCTTGGTGTCCTCCGCCCAGTGGTGGCTGATGCCGCCGATGGACGGGGTGAACAGCATCGCCGCCGGCATGCGCTTGGCGATGTATTGCGCATCGTGTCCGGCACCCGAGGGCATCTGCGTCCAGGCGCCGGGTGCTTCCTCCTGCGCCGCGGCTTCCAGCGCGGCCATCATCGCCGGGTCACAGATGGCCGGCGTGGCGCGCGCGACCTGCTTGAGCGAGGCGGGGCATTTCTCGCGCCGGTTACTCTCCTGCACCAGGCGGCGCAGCGTCTCCTCCATCCGCTCCAGCACCGGGATGGCGACGTCGCGGAACTGGAAAAGCACCTCCGCCGAACCGGGGATGATCGACGGGGCGCCCGGTTCGAGCGTGATGCGCCCCGTTGTCCAGGTGGAACGCGCCCCGCAGACGCGCGGGAACTCCTGGTCGATCGCGGCGAGCAGGCGGACTGCCGACAGGCCGGCATCCTTGCGCTCGGCCATGGTGGTGCCGCCGGCGTGGTCCTGCTGCCCCTCGAAGCGCAGCAGCCACTGCCAGATGGCGACGATGCCCGTCACCACGCCGACCCGCAGCCCGGCGGATTCGAGCTGCGTGCCCTGCTCGATGTGCATCTCGAAGAAGCCCTTGTGGCGGCCGGGCTCGAGCTGCAGGCGCGGCTTGCCCGCTAGCCCCGCCTGGGCCAGCGCGTCGCGCAGGGGCTGGCCGTCGTTGCGGCTGCGCGAACGGTCCATCTCCTCTTCCGACAATTCGCCGATGAGGGAGCGCGAGCCGAGGAAGCCGCCTTCGAAATGCCCTTCCTCATCAGCGAAGGCGCAGACATCGACAGGCAACCCCGCGCGCGCGAGCGCCACGCCGGCGACGACGCCGAGCGCGCCGTCGAGCCAGCCCGCCTGGTTCTGGCTTTCGATGTGGCTGCCCACCAGCAGATGCGGCCCCGGCCCCTTGTGGCGGCCATAGACATTGCCGATGCCGTCGATCGAGGGTTCGAGCCCGCATTCCGCGAGCCGTTCCATCAGCCAACGCCGCGATTCCATGTCCTGCGGAGAGTAGGTCGGACGATGCACGCCCGTCTTGTAGGCGCCGATCTTCCGCAGATCGTTGAGGTCGCGCAGGAAGCGGTCGGTATCGATACGCAGCATGGTGAAGGTCCTTTCCTGCCGCCCATGCTGCGGCGCGATGTCCGGTCGGGCAAGGGCACGGTTAACCGGGCGGAAAGGCCCATGCGCTTTCCTATCGCCTGCCGCAAACCGCGGCCTGCAAGTCGGAGATCAAAAATGACCACTCTGACGACCGCCGCTCGTCAGCCTGACACCGTCGATTCCGTGGCCCTGCTGGAAAGTGCCGGGGGTGCCGAGTTGCATCTGCGCGGCGCCTCCGGCGCGCTGCTGCGCCTCCCCCTGGCCGATGCCGACCATCTGAAGGGCCTCGTCGCCCTCGCGGTGATGGCTGGCGCGCTCGGCACGCGAGCCAGCCGGGCGGCGTGACATCGCCGCCGGGACTCAGCCGCGCTTCACGCCCCAGAAGCTCGGCAAGCCGACCGGGATGTCGGTGACGTTCCGCCGATAGGCGGTCATGCGCGAATACTCGCCGAGCGGCAGGTAAGGCACGTCCACCCAGAAGCGTTCCTGGATGGCACGTGCCACCTGCTGCTGCGCGGCGGTGTCGGGCGCCGCCATCCAGTCGCGCCGCAGGGCTTCGAGCTGCGGGCTGTCAGGCCAACCGAACCAGGCCCCCGCCCCATTCGCGCGTAGCCCCAGATGCGCGACAGGATCGAGCATCCCCGCCCCGGAGAAACCGGAGGCGAAGGCGGACCAGCCGCCGCGCTCCACCGGCTCCTTGTTCGACCGTCGTGCGCCGATCGTCCCCCAATCGGCGCCGATCACATCCACATTCATGCCGGCGCGACTCATCATATCGGCGGCTACTTCGCTGAGGGCCTTGAGCAGCGGGAAGTCGTTCGCCTGCAGCAGCACCGTCTTCTCGCTGGCATAACCGGCGGCGGCGAGGTCCCGCTTCACCTTGTCCATGTCGCGCGGTCCGCGCAGCGCCGCCATGCCGACATCCGAGGCCATTGGCGTATCGGACAGGAACACCCCAGCCTCCCGCCATAGCGCGCGGTCGTCGCCGAAGGCCGCGGTCATGTAGGCCGATTGGTCGAGCGCCCCAAGCAGAGCCCGCCGTACGCCGGGATTGTTGAACGGCGGCTGCAGGTGATTGAAGCGCAGCACGCTGATCGAGCGTTCATCCGTCACCGCGACCGTCACGTCACGGTTACGCCGCAGCATGGGCGCGAGGTCGGTGGAGGGATATTCCAGCCAATCCACCTCACCCGCGGTCAGCGCGCCGGCTGCCGTCGCCGGGTCGGGCAGGATCTGCCACTCGATGCGGTCGAGAAAGGCGCGCTTGCCGCCGGCGGTGCGGCTCGACGGCTCGTTGCGCGGCACATAGCCATCGAAGCGCGCATAGGCGACGCGCACGCCGGCCAGGCGCTCATCGGCGAGGAAGCGGTAGGGACCGCTGCCCACCATTTCCGTGACCTGCCGGTTGGGCGGCGTCTGGGCGATGCGCTCGGGCATGATGGCGGGCATCGCCGCCGTCACCTTGCCCAGTGCGCGCGGCAGCAGCGGGAAGGGCTGCTTCAGTCGGATGTTGATGGTCCGGTCGGTCGGGGCCGTCATCTCCTCCAGCACGGCGAGGAATTCAGCCCCCACCATGTCGCGCGCGGCCCATCGGCGGATGGAGGCGACGCAGTCGCGCCCGCGCACCGGCTCGCCATCGTGGAACTTCAATCCCTCGCGCAGTGTGATGGTCCATTCGCGGCCATCGCGTTCGACCACATGGCCCTCAGCCATCTGGGGTTGGACGTTGTAGCCCTCATCCATGCCGTAGAGCGTGTCGAACACCATGAAGCCATGCGTCAGCGTGACCGTCGCCGTGGTGAAGACCGGGTCGAGCACCGCGAGATCCGCCTGCGGCACGAAGCGCAGCGGTCGCGCGGCCTGCGCCAGGCCGAGCCGCGGCGCGGCGACGAGCCCGGCGGCGCCGAGCATGACGGAACGGCGGGAAGCAATCATGGGTGCGGGGTCTCCGGCAGGTGTGGCGTCACTTTCCCCGCTGCGATGTTCCGGTGCCACGCGCCGTCGGTCAACGGCTTCCCGGCGCCGTCGCGCCGCGCCATGCTGCGCCCACCGAACAGGAGAGTTGGCGCATGGCGCTCCGTTGTGACCTCATCATCCGCGACGCGACGATCATCGACGGGTCCGGCCGGCCCGGCTTCCGCGGCGATGTGGCGGTAAACGGCGACCGAATCGCAGGGGTGGGCGACCTCGGTGCCGCCTCCGGCGCGCGGGAGGTGCAGGCGGGCGGCCGCGTCCTCGCCCCCGGCTTCATCGACGCGCATACGCATGACGACCAGATCGTCCTGCAGGGCGCGGAGTGCATGTGCTGCAAGCTGTCCCAGGGCGTCACCAGCGTCGTCATCGGCAATTGCGGCATCAGCCTCTCGCCGGTGCGGATGACCAAGCGTCCGCCCGCGCCACTCGACCAGGTCTGCGCGCCGGAATGGTGGAAGTTCGGCTCCTTCGGTGAGTACGCCGATCATCTGCGGCGCGAGCCGCCGGCGGTGAATGCGCTGGCGCTGATCGGCCACATGTCGCTGCGCGTCGGCGCCATGGATGGCGACACCCAACGCGCCGCCACCGATGGCGAGGCCGAGAAGATGCGCGCCTGGCTCGCCGAGAGCCTGGCCGAGGGTGCGGCAGGCTTCTCCACCGGCCTGTTCTATCCGCCGTCCAAGATGGCCCCGACCGAGGAGGTGATCGCGGTTGCCGAGGCGCTGCGCGCCCATCGCGGCCTCTACGTCACGCACATGCGCGACGAGGCGAACCACGTCCTCGACAGCATCAAGGAAACGCTGAACATCGGTGAAAGCGTCGGCGCGCCCGTGGTGATCAGCCACCACAAATGCGCCCAGCCGGAGAATCACGGGCGGTCCCGCGAGACCCTGCCGCTGATCGAAAGCTACGCCGCGCGCTACCCCGTCGCCTTCGACGTCTATCCCTACACGGCCTCGTCCACCTCGCTCGCCGCGCGCGACCCGCGGCCGGACATCCCCGTGACGGTGACGAATTCCCTGCCGCACCCGGAAGTCGCGGGGCGGAAGCTGTCCGACATCGCCGCCGAATGGGGCGTCTCGCTGCTCGAAGCGCGCGACCGGCTGCTGCCGGCCTCCGGCGTGTTCCACAACATGTCGGAGGAAGACGTGCGCCGCATCATGGCGCATCCGTTGTCGATGATCGGCAGCGATGGCGGGCCACTCGCGAAGAAGCCGCATCCCAGGCTGTGGGGCACCTTCCCGCGCGTGCTCGGGCATTATGTGCGCGAACTGAAACTGATGGAGCTCGAGACCGCCATCCACAAGATGACCGGCCGCACCGCCATGGTCTTCGGCATCGCGGATCGCGGCACCATCACCGAAGGCGCCTATGCCGACCTCGTGCTGCTCGACGCGGCGACGGTGAAGGACCGCTCGACCTGGGAGGATTCGATCCAACCCGCGGATGGGATCATCGAGACCTGGGTGAACGGCGAATCCGCCTATGTGCACGGGAAGGGCGTGACGGGCGCCCGCGCGGGGAAGCTGCTGAAGCGCGCCGCGTAGGAAGCAGGGAGGGCTCTGCCCTCCCCGCACCCCACCCGCCAGGTGGCAGTGCCACCTGGACCGCCGTCAATCGGCATGAGCGTCAGATGTAGCCGAGTGCGGCGTCGCGCGCGGCGTCAGCGGGGTGGCGCGCAGCCGGGGTACCGAAGCCTCCGCCCCCGGAGGTCTCGAGGCGGACCACGTCACCGCGCAGCAGCCGCACGCCATCGGATTTCGGGGCGATGGGCGTCGCCACGCCATCGCGGATGCGCATGAGCTTACCGAGACTGCCGGGCTGTCCGCCCGCAAGGCCATAAGGCGCAAAGCGGAAGCGATCCATGTTCGCGGTGAAGACGCCCGCGGGACTGTCCAGTCGCCACTCGCGCACCAGGCCCAGGCCACCACGATGCGTCCCCTCACCGCCCGACCCCGGCACCAGCCCGTAATGCGTGATGGTCAGCGGCATCTGGCTCTCGATCATCTCGACAGGGATGTTCGAGTTGTTGTGCATGCCGAAGGACCAGGCGTTGACGCCGTCCCTGGTGGGGCTCGCCCCCGTGCCGCCGATCTCGATCTCCACCAGCACCTCGCGCGATCCGTCCTCGCCCTCGGTCTGGAAGGTCGCAACGTAGGAGCCGCCGTAATAGGCCGCGGGCATGCGGTCCGGCAGCGCCTGGTGCAGGCAGCCGAACATGACATTGGCCAGCCGATGCGACACCGCGACGCGATGCGCGACCGAGGCGGGCGCGCGGCAGGAGGTCACGCTGCCCTCGCGATGGATGATCGTCACGGGCCGGTAGCAGCCGGCATTGGCGGGCATCGCTCCATCGGTCGCGGCGATGATCGCATAGTACACGGCGCAGTTCGACATGGCGGGCGTGCAGTTGATCGGGCCGCGCTGCTGATCGGCGCAGCCGGTCAGATCGACGGTGATGCCGTCCCCTTGCACCGTCAGCACGGCATGGAGCCGCACCGGCTCCCCGGTCACGCCGTCATCGTCGAGGAAATCCTCGAATTCGTAGGTGCCGTCGGGCATGGCGCGGATTGCCGCGCGCATTGCCGCCTCGCTCATGTCGAGGATGCGCCCCGTCGCCGCGATCAGCCCATCTGCGCCATAGCGTCCCGCCAGCCGTCGCACCGACGCCGCGCCCACCTCGAGGCTCGCGAGCTGCGACTGCAGATCCCCCAGCATCAGCCCGGGCTTGCGGACATTCTGGCCGATCATTGCCCAGATCGCCTTGTTCAGCACGCCCTTCTCGATGAGCTTCAGCGGCGGGATGCGGATGCCCTCCTGGAACACCTCCGTCGCCGTCGCGGCGTAGGATCCCGGCGCCATGCCACCCATGTCGATGTGGTGGCAGAGCGTGCCGACATAGGCCACGCGCCGGCCCTCGTGTTCCACCGGCTTGAAGGCGAGCACATCGTTCAGATGCTGCCCGCCGCAATAGGGATCGTTGGTGATGACGACATCGCCCTCGTCCCAGTCGGCGGGATCGACGAAACGGTCGAGCAGCGTGCGCAGCGCCGCGCCCATCGAGTTCAGATGCTGCGGGATGCGCGCCGCCTGGGCGACGTTGTTGCCCTCCGCATCGAACACCGCGGTGGAGTAGTCCAGCAATTCCCGCACCGTGGTCGACCGGCTGGTGCGCCAGACGGTGATGTCCATCTCCGCCGCCGCCGCGGTCAGCGCGTTGCGGATGACCTCGATCTCGATGGGACCGAGCATCACGCTGCCTCCTTCTTCGCAACCAGCGCGCCGCCGGCACCGAGCCTCGCGAACCAGCCAGGCGCGATCCAATGGGTGGCGAAGGTTTCCTCGACGACCGCCGGGCCCTCGATGACATCGGCGGAGGTCAGCGCCTCGCGGTCCCAGACGGAGGCCTCGCCCCAGGCGCCGTTCGCGAAGACGCGGCGCGTGCCCTTGCGCGCGGGTCGGTCCGCAGGCGGCGGGTCGCCGGGTTCAGGCTTGTCGAGCACGCCGGTCGCGATGGCGCGCAGGGTGACGATCTCTACCGCCTCCTCCTCATTGGCGTAGGAGAAACGCTGCTTGTGCGTGGCATGGAATGCCGCCACCAGCCTGGCAAGATCGGCCTTGTCCGGCGCCGCGATCTCGCCCCAGGGGATCAGCAGCTCGAAGGCCTGGCCGTGGTATCGCATGTCGGCCGCGATCAGGATGCGGCGCTTCTCCGGCGCGATGCCGTCCGCGGCCAGCCGGGCATCGGCTTCGGCACGCAGCGCGGCAATGCTCTCCGCGATCGCCGGCAACTGGGCGGCCGCCGCGCGCGTCACCCGCGTCCGGGCGATGTCCTGTGTCAGGTCGGAAAACAGGATGCCATAGGCGGACAGCGTCCCCGGCTCGCGCGGGAAGGCGACCTCGGTCATGCCGAGTTCCCCGGCCACCTCCGTCGCATGCAGCCCGCCCGCGCCGCCGAAGGAGAGCAGGCAGAAATCGCGCGGGTCGAGCCCCTTCTCGAACAGCGACAGCCGGATCGCCGCGCCGAGATTCGCGTTCGTCACGGTCAGGACGCCTTCCGCCGCCTGCTCCGCACTGAGGCCGAGGGGCTTGCCCACACGGGCGTCGAGCGCGGCGCGCGTGCCCGGCATGTCGAGCTTCATCATCCCGCCCAGGAAGAACTCCGGATCGAGCCGCCCCAGCGCGAGGTTGGCATCCGTCACCGTCGGCTCCGTCCCGCCACGCCCATAGGAGACCGGCCCGGGCCGCGCCCCGGCGCTGCGCGGCCCGACAGTCAGCCGGCCACCCGCATCCACCGCGGCGATCGATCCGCCGCCGGCGCCGATGGTGCGCATCTCGACCATCGGCAGGCGCACCGGCAGCCGGTCGATCTCGCCCTGGGTGATGACGGATACAAGCCCGCCCTGCACCACCGACACGTCATAGGAGGTTCCGCCCATGTCGACGGCGACCAGGTTCGGGCGGTCGAGCAGCGCGGCGAGCCGCCCGGCCGCCAGTGTCCCGCCCGAAGGGCCCGACAGCAGCAACCGCGCCGGCTGCTCTGCCGCCATGCGCAGGCTGCACACGCCGCCATTCGACTGCACCAGGAAGACCAGCGGGCTGAACCCGCCCTCCCCCAGCCGTGCTTCGAGCCGATCGAGATACGCCTTCACCACCGGGACCAGCAGCGCATTCAGCACAGTGGTGCTGGTGCGCTCGTATTCGCGGATCTCGGGGGAGATATCGCTGGACAGGGACACCGGCAGATCCGGCCGCGCCGCGCGCAGCAGCGCCGCGAGCCGCCGTTCATGCACCGGGTTCGCATAGGCATGCAGCAGCGACACCGCCACGCAGTCGGCCCCCAGCGCGGCGATGCGCTCCAGCAGCGCCGGCACGCAGTCCTCGTCCAGCGGCGTCTCGGCGGAACCGTCCGCGCGCAGGCGCTCGGTGACGCCCAGGCGCCGGTCGCGCGGGATCAGCGTCGGGAAGGGCTCGGGCGCCAGGCCATAGATGTCGCGGCGGACATGGCGGTTGATCTCGAGGACATCCTCGAAGCCCGCGGTCGTCAGCAGTACGCCGCGTGCCAGCTTGCGCTCCAGCACCGCATTGGTCGCGATGGTGGTGCCGTGCAGCAGCAGGCCGACATCCGCCAGGGCGAAGCCGAAGCGTTCGGCGGCCTCGCCGACGCCGCGCAGCAGGCCGATGGACGGGTCCTCGGGCGTGGTCGGGGTCTTCCAGGCCCGCGCGATGCCGTCCCGCGCATCGAGGATCTGCAGATCGGTGAAGGTGCCGCCGATATCCACGGCGATGCGCACGGGGCGCGCAGCGTCGGTCTGTGTCACGCATCCGGTTCCTGAAACGCGGCCTGCGGGGCCGCGCGGGGCAATCGACCATGCGAGGCGGCGGGCGTCGAGGGCCGCCGGCCAGCGGCATTCCACCGCCTGCGCAGCGCTGCCGCGGGCCACGCCATTTTGCGGTGGACGATGCCTGCATCTGCGGCAGGCGGTCCGGCAGCGACAACCATAAATTGCATTACCGAAACATAACGCTTGATCGATATCCATCCGTATCGAAGCGATCTAGCGTCGTTGCGCGCCCATTCCGACGAGGTCCCCGATGCGGCTACCCGCCCTTGCCCTGATCGCCCTGGCCGCATGGCCAGCCATGCCCGCCACCGTCCTGGCACAGGGCGCTTCCGCTTTCGACGGCACCTGGTCCGGAACCGGCACGCTGATCACGCGCCGCGGCCGCGGCACGGCCTGCGGCCCCGACACCACCGACCGCCGCTTCACCATCCAGAACGGCCAGATCACCTTCGAATACGAGCGCAGCCGTGGCGTCACCTTCAGCGGCCCGATCCAGCCCAATGGCAGCTTCGACCTGGCGAGCGGCAGCAACCGCTTCCTCGGCCAGGTGAACGGTTCGACCATGACCGCGACCTATAGCGGCCGGGAATGCGAGCGCAGCTTCCAGTTCCAGCGCCGACGCAACTGAGGGCGGGAGGTTGCGCCGAGGGGCTGCGCGGGCTACCGCCCCGCCCGTGACCGAGCCCCTCAGCACCGCCGATTTCGACTTCGCCCTGCCCGAGAGCCTGATCGCCCAGGCGCCCGCGCGGCCGCGCGATGCCGCTCGGCTGCTGGTGGTGCGCCAGGAAGGCCTTGCGGATGCGGGGGTTCGCGACCTCCCTGGCCTGCTGCGCCCGGGCGACGTCATGGTCGTGAACGACACGCGCGTCATCCCGGCACGGCTGCACGCCCGGCGCGGGGAAGCGCGCATCGAGGTCATGCTGAACCGCGCCGAGGGCGGCGGCCTCTGGCATGCGCTGATCCGCAATGCGCGGCGGCTGCGCGACGGCGACACCATCGTCATCGAGGGCGCCGAGGCCTGCACGGCCCGCGTCGTCGGCCCGCCCGAGGGCGGCGCCGCCCTGCTCGATTTCGGCCCGGATCCGGCCGCCCTGGCCGCGGCGCTGGAACAGGCGGGCGAGATCCCGCTGCCCCCCTATATCGCCCGTCCGGACGGACCGCGCCCGGAAGACGCCACGGACTACCAGCCGATCTTCGCCATGCGCCCCGGCGCGGTGGCCGCCCCCACGGCCAGCCTGCACTTCACCGAAGCCCTGCTCTGGGCACTGGGCGACCGCGGCGTCGCGCGCGCCACGGTCACGCTGCATGTCGGCGCCGGCACTTTCCTGCCGCTGCGCGGGGAGGATCCGCGCGCCCATCGCCTGCACGCCGAATGGGGCGAAGTGACCCCGGAAGCGGCCGAGACCATCAACGCCGCCCGTGCCGCCGGCGGGCGCATCGTGGCCATCGGCACCACCGCGCTGCGCCTGCTGGAATCCGCCGCGGACGACGCCGGGCGCGTGCGGGCGTTTCGCGGGCTCACGGACCTCTTCCTGCTGCCCGGCCATCGCTTTCGCACCACCGACCTGCTGATGACGAACTTCCATTTGCCGAAGAGCACGCTGTTCATGCTCGTCTGCGCCTTCGCCGGCACGGATCGGATGAAGGCCGCCTACACCCATGCCGTGGCAGAGGGCTACCGCTTCTACTCCTATGGCGACGCCTCGCTGCTGGAGCGCGCGGCATGACCCTGCACTGGACCCGCACCGCGACCGACGGCGCCGCCCGCGCCGGCACGCTGCACACCGCCCATGGCGAGGTGCCGACCCCGGTCTTCATGCCCGTCGGCACCGCCGGCACGGTGAAGGCGATGACCGCGGATGCCGTCCGCGCGACCGGCGCACGCATGGTGCTCGGCAACACCTATCACCTGATGCTGCGCCCGGGGGCGGAGCGGGTCGCGCGCCTCGGCGGCCTGCACCGGATGATGGACTGGCACGGCCCGATCCTGACGGATTCCGGCGGCTTCCAGGTCATGTCGCTGTCCGGCCTGCGAAAGATGGACGAGCAGGGCGTGACGTTCCAAAGCCACATCGATGGCTCGAAGCATCGCCTGACACCGGAACGCTCCGTGGAGATCCAGCGCCTGCTGGATGCGGATGTGACCATGTGCCTGGATGAATGCACGCCCTTTCCGGCCACCGAGAAGCAGGCGGCGGACTCCATGCGCCTGTCCATGCGCTGGGCCGCGCGCTGCCGCGAAGCCTTCGCCTCACGCGAGGGCTACGGGCTGTTCGGCATCGTGCAGGGCGGCGTGTATCCCGACCTGCGGGCCGAGAGCGTCGCGGCGCTGACCGGCATCGGCTTCGAGGGCTATGCCGTGGGTGGCCTCGCCGTCGGTGAGGGGCAGGAGATGATGTTCGCCGTGCTGGACACCACCGTCCCGCGCCTGCCGGCGGACAAGGCCCGCTATCTGATGGGCGTCGGCACGCCATCCGACCTGGTCGGCGCCGTGCGGCGCGGCATCGACATGTTCGACTGCGTCATGCCCACGCGATCGGGCCGCACCGGCCGCGCCTATACACGCCATGGCGTGCTCAACATGCGCAATGCACGGCATGCCGACGATGGCGGACCGATCGACCCGGGCTGCGACTGCCCGGCCTGTGCGCGGCATTCCCGGGCCTATCTCCATCACCTGTTCAAGGCGGGGGAGATGCTCGGGCCGATGCTGCTGACCTGGCACAACATCCAGTATTATCAGGACCTGATGGCCGAGCTCCGCGGCGCCATCCTGGCCGGCCGTTTCGAGGAGACCGCCGCGCGCATCGAAGCCGGCTGGCGCAGCGGTGAGGAGGAGAAGGCAGCATGAGCGGTGCCCCCGACCACGATTATTCCGGCCTGACGCAGCTCGGCCAACCGACACGCATGCCGGCGAGCCCGGAGGAAGCGGTGCTGGAGCGCGTTCCCGCCCCGCATCGGGGCCTGCGTTACTGCGTGCGCTTCACCGCGCCGGAATTCACCTCGCTCTGCCCGCTGACCGGCCAGCCGGATTTCGCGCATCTCGTCATCGACTACGTGCCGCGCGAGTGGATCGTGGAAAGCAAGTCGCTGAAGGTCTACCTCGCCTCCTTCCGCAATCACGGCGCCTTCCACGAGGCCTGCACGCTGGACATCGCGCAGCGGCTCGTCTCGCTGCTGGAACCGATGTGGCTGCGCATCGGCGGGTATTGGTATCCACGCGGGGGCATCCCCATCGACGTGTTCTGGCAATCGGGGGATCCGCCGGAAGGCGTGTGGATCCCGAAGCAGGATGTGCAGCCCTATCGTGGGCGGGGCTGATCAGATCTCCGCATAGATCTCGATCACGTTGCCGTCCGGATCGCGGAAGAAGATCGTGCGATGGCCGAAGGCATGGTCGGTCGGTGGCGCGACGAGCGTGATCCCCTTCGCCTCCAGTTCCGCCGCGCAGGCAACCACGGCGGGCGGCGGGACCCGGAAGGCAAGCTGCACCGACAGCGCCCCCTGCGGCGGCGGTGCGTCGTCGAAGCGCCCACCGCGCGTTGTCAGTGCCAGGATGGTCGATCCGATCTGGTACTCGAACCAGCGATCACTGAGCTGGCGTGCCAGCGCGAAGCCCATGATCTCCTCATAGAATTGCCGCATCGCGGGAAAGTCGCGCGCGAAGAGAACCGTGTAGTCGATCTGTCGGATCTGGCTGAGAGCACTCATGTCCCCAGCTTGCGGCGACCGCGACCGCAAGACCAGAGGTGCCGTCCGACAGCGGCCTGGGCTATCAACCCGGCAGGCGCCATGGACCCGTGCAGCATCATCCGCGAGAAGGCCCTCAGCCTCGGCTTCGATGCCGTGGGCTTCACGCGCGCCCATCTCGCCCCCGAGATCCGCACGCGGCTGATGCATTTCCTCGCCGAGGGCCGCCACGGTTCCATGGGCTGGATGGCGGATCGCGCTGAACAGCGCGCCCATCCGCGGGCGTTGTGGCCGGAGGCGGTGTCCGTCGTCGTGCTCGGCCAGAATTACGGCCCCGATGCCGACCCGCTGGAGACCCTGGCCCAGCGCGACCGCGCGACCATCAGCGTCTATGCGCGCAACCGCGACTACCATGACGTGGTGAAGAAGCGCCTGAAGCAGCTCGGCCGCTGGATGGCGGAGACCTGGCCGGGCAGCGGCATCAAGGTCTTCGTCGATACCGCGCCGGTGGCCGAGAAGCCGCTCGCGCAGGCCGCCGGGCTCGGCTGGCAGGGCAAGCACACCAACCTGGTGTCGCGCGGGCTCGGCTCCTGGCTGTTCCTGGGCGAGGTCTTCACCACCCTCGACCTAGGCGAGAACAGCGCCGAGCGCGACCATTGCGGGTCCTGCCGCGCCTGCCTCGACGCCTGCCCGACCAGCGCCTTCCCGGCTCCCTATCAGCTCGATGCGCGGCGCTGCATCTCCTACCTCACCATTGAGCATCGCGGGCCGATCGACCAGGCGCTGCGGCCGCTGATGGGCAACCGAATCTATGGCTGCGACGATTGCCTCGCGGTCTGTCCGTGGAACAAGTTCGCGCAGGCCCATGACGAACCCGCCTTCGCCCCGCGCTCGGAACTGACGGCGCCGCGCCTCGCGGAACTCGCAGGCCTCGACGACGCGTCCTTCCGCGCGTTGTTCTCCGGCAGCCCGATCAAGCGCATCGGCCGCGACCGCTTCGTCCGCAACGTGCTGGTCGCCATCGGCAATTCGGCCGATGCTGCGCTGCGCCCTGTTGCGCAATCCCTGGCCAACGACCCCGACCCGGTCGTCGCCGAGGCGGCACGTTGGGCCGCCCTGCGTCTGGAGAGCGCCGCATGAACGACGATGCCGCCCTGGTCCTGTTCAGCGGTGGGCAGGATTCCGCCACCTGCCTTGCCTGGGCGCTGGATCATTTCGGCCATGTCGAGACGCTCGGCTACGATTATGGCCAGCGCCATCGCGTGGAGCTTGATTGCCGCGAGGCGTTCCGCGCCGACATCGCCCGGCTGAACCCCGACTGGGGCGCACGGCTCGGGCCCGACCACACGCTGCGCCTCGATGCGCTGGCCGAAGTCTCCGACACGGCCCTGACGCGGGATGCCGAGATCCGCATGGGCGCCGAAGGCCTGCCCAACACCTTCGTCCCGGGGCGCAACCTGCTGTTCCTGACCTTCGCCGCGACCATCGCCTATCGGCGCGGCCTGCGGCGCATCATCGGCGGCATGTGCGAGACGGATTATTCCGGCTACCCCGACTGCCGCGACGACACGATCAAGGCGTTGCAGGTCGCGCTCAACCTCGGCATGGAGCGCCGCTTCGTGCTGGAAACGCCCCTGATGTGGCTGTCGAAGGGTGACACCTGGCGGCTGGCGGAACGCCTCGGCGGGCAACCCCTGGTCCAGGCCGTGGTCGAACACACCCATACCTGCTACCTGGGGGACCGGACCCACCGCCATTCCTGGGGCTTCGGCTGCGGCACCTGCCCGGCCTGCGAGCTGCGCGCCAGGGGATGGCAGGATTTCGTGTCGGAGAGACTATGACCCTCACCCCCCGCGCCGAGGGCGTGATCGCCCTGATCGGCTTCGGCCTCTGCATCCCCGCCGCGAACTGGCTGATCGGCAATGTCGGCACCTATTGCGTGCCCAACGGTCCCTGCCTGGTGCCGGTCGCGCCGGGGATCATGGCGCCGTCGGGCGTGCTGATGATCGGCCTTGCCCTGGTGCTGCGGGACCTGGTGCAGCGGCGCCTCGGCGTCGGCTTCTCGGCCGCGGCCGTGCTGGCGGGCGCGGCGATCTCCGGCTTCCTCGCGCCACCGGCGCTGGTCATCGCCTCCGCGGTCGCCTTCCTGCTCAGCGAATTCGCCGACCTCGCCGTCTATACCCCGCTGCAGAAACGCGGCCTGGTGATGGCCGTGCTGGCGAGCAGCGTGGTGGGACTGATCGTGGACAGCATCGCCTTCCTCTGGCTCGCCTTCGGGAGCCTCGACTTCCTGGCCGGCCAGGTGATCGGCAAGGCCTGGATGGTTCTGATCGCCCTGCCCTTCGTGCATCTGCTGCGCAAGCGCGACGAACGGCTCGGCATCCAGCCCGCGTGACGAAAGGGAACTCCGTGACGAACCTGCCTATCCCGGACGCCGATCCCGCCGCCAAGGCCGAGATCATCGACTGGCTCGAACGCTTCTTCGCCTGCGTGCGCGAGGTGGATTTCAAATCCGCCTATCCGTTCTGGCACGACGACATCGTGATCTTCGGGACGTTTCAGGAGCTGGTGCGCTCCCGCCAAGCCTGGACCGACACGCAATGGTCGAATGTCTGGCCGCGCACCAAGGACTTCACGCTCGACGCGAAGAACACCGAGGTGCTGCTGTCTGGCGACGGCTCCATGGCGGTCGCGATCCTGCCCTGGACCAGCACCGGCTGGCACAAGGACGGGACGGAATTCGACCGGCCGGGCCGCGCCACCATCGTGCTGCACAAGCAGCCGGACGGGCGGTGGCTGGGGGTCCATAGCCACATGTCGCTGGGGCGCGGCGTGCCGCAGGACAGCCACGGGGACCGGCCGATCAAGGCACGGTGAAAGGCAGAGGGGGCTTTGCCCCCTCCGCATGAAGGCCTGACCGGAGAGGGGCGGCGCCCCTCCCTGATTCAACCGTCGCCGGTCATCTCCCTGCCAACGGGGCAGGGTCATCCGGAAGGCCGGCATCTGGCGACGGGCGCCAGGGGAATGCCCGAGAGAGGCTCCCCCTCACCGCCGTCGCCGCGCGGGCGGCGCGGTTTCCACCACCCCGTCATAGGCTGCCCACCAGGCCAGGCCGATCATCGCCGCGAAGATCGCCGGCACGGCAGCATAGGCCGCATAGAGCACCGCCAGCGGCGACCAGTAGAGAACCCCCACCAGAACGACGCCGAGGATGTTGCCGATCACCAGCAGCATCTCTCGTCCCTTGGCGTCCTGCACCGCCGGGTCGGCATGGGCCTCGTCAGTGATGGTCCCCGGCTCGACCGGCGCCCGGGCGGCCAGCGCCCCAAGCCCCGCCATCGCCAGCGTCGCGGCGAAGGCGGCAAGCGCCTGGTTCGTGCCTTCGATCCCCGAAATCCAGACGGCGCCCAGGGCGCCGATGGCCAGGATCGCGACCGGCAGCACCGCGGTCAGCTTCTGCGCACTGCGCAGCCGCGAAGCATGCCCCATGGAATCGCCGAGCTGCCGCAGGTTCTGGATCCAGAACAACCCGGCCAACGGCAGCGAGGCCAGCACGAGTACCGTCCCGATCCGGCTTTCGAAGATCGGGTTGCCCTGGGCGAGGCCCGTGGCGGCGAACAGCGCCCACAGCCCGAAGGGCGTGAGCATGAAAATCGCGATGGCGAAGGGAACCCAGCGCTTCATGGGTGCAGACTCCTAAGGTGACGACGATCGAAGATCGCCGCGTGTCCCCTCCCCTCAGGCTCCTCTAGCGGCCGACTTGACCTGTCGCAAGAAGGGCGGCCTAGAGCATTTCCGGTGAACTTGCGTTCACCTCCAAAGCTCTAGCACTACTTTGGCAGAAAGTTACCGGCATTGATCGAATTTGGATTCCCC
>JAYSDS010000012.1:0-68694 GCA_041914265.1 Roseomonas sp. | reverse complement strand
GGCGCGGGCGCCCGCGCGCGGCCGCCGCGCGGGGGCCCGCCGCCGGCGGCGCCGCCCCGCCCCCCCGGCTCCGCCGCCCCCCCCCCCCCCCCCCCCCCCCCCCCCCCCCCCCCCCCCCCTCGCATCATGCCGACGCCCAGCGCCGCGTCACTACCGCTGCGCCACGCGCCACCCTCCCGGCACGTCTTCCACCCCGCTGAAGCGCGGGAAGGCGCCGCGCACCAACGCTTCCAGGCTTGGCGCTGGCAGGCCGAGCCGTGAGGCGTAGATCCAGGAATAGGCCAGCACGCGCTGGACGTATTGGCGCGTCTCCTCGAAGGGGATGGCCTCGATGAACAGGAAGGGGTCGTCGCGGTGCCCCGCGGTCGGCAGCCAGCGCGCCAGGTTGCCCGGCCCGGCGTTATAGGCGGCGAGCAGGCGGATCAGGTCGCCCTGCACGCTGTCCTGCCCGGCGAGCTGCAACAGGTATCGCTGCCCGATCTCAAGCGACAGTCCCGGATCGTGCAGCCGCGCGGCCCCCTCGGCGCGGAAGCTCGGATCGCCGGCGACATAGGCGGCGGTTGCCGGCATCACCTGCAGCAGGCCACGGGCCCCGGCGCGGGACACCGCCTCCGGGTCGAAATTCGATTCCTGGCGTGCCAGCGCGTAGACCAGCGCCGGATCCACCCGGAAACCCTGGGCCGGCTCCAGCCGCGGCAACGGGAAGCGCTGCAGGTCGCGCGGCCGGCCATCCGCCCCCTGCGCCAATCCGGCGAGTTGCGCCCCAAGATTGGTCATCCCGGCGCGCGAGGCCACGGCCAGCATGGCGCCGGCCAGCGCCGCATTGCCGCGCGCGGCTGGCCACAGGGCGCGCAGCTCGGCCTCCGCGCGGGCGGCCTGGCCCACCTGCAACAAAGCGAGAGCCCGCCAACCGCCGGCGGATTCCGCCAGCGCCGCCGCCCCGGCCTCATTCGCCGCGCCATGCCAGGCGAAGCCGGGGGTGAGCCCCAGCGCGCGCCGCGCCAGCAGCCCATGGAAGGTGCGCGGCTCCTGTGCCGCCTGGAGCATCCAGGGCACATAATGCTGCGGTCGCCGCGCCCGCACCGCCGCGCGCGCCGTCCAGAAGGCGGCCGAGGCGCGGGCCGCCGCCGAACCGCCCTCCGCCCGTGCCGCCGTCTCGAAATAGGGCAGCGCCACCTCGTATCGACCGAGGCCCCAAGCCGCGAGACCGGCGGCGAAGGCGGCGCGGCCGGTCTTCTCCTGCCCGCCCCGCGCGACATCGCTCGCCATGCGGAAGGCGGCGGCATCCTCGCCCCGGCGGAACAGCGCGAGCGCGATATCGGCCCGCAACGCGGCGGCGTAGCGGGGGGTCATGCCCCGGGTGCGGCGGATCTGGTCCAGCGCGCCGCGCGTGTCGCCGGCGGCGGCGCGCTCACGCACCGTCCGGTCCAGCGCCGGGTTGCGGATGAAGCCCCGCGCGGCGGGTTCGCGCTCTTCCGGGACGGCTTCGCCATCCTCGGGCAGCGCGGCTTCCTCGGGAGCAGGTGGCAGCGGCGCACCCTGCGGCGTCAGCGTGGCCAGCAGCGCATGGAGGCGGGGCGCATCGGGCTGGTCGGCATGGCGGGCGAGCCAAGCCCGCAATTCCTCGGCGCGCGGCGGCATCGGCCGCGGACCCAGCCAGCGATCGGCGAGGATCGGGCCGTCGAGGCGATGGTCGCGCAGCGCCTCATGCTCGCGCCGCGCGGCTTCGTGCTCGCCGTCGGCCTGCAGGCGGAAGATGCGCGTGATCCGTGCCGCATCGGATGCGGAAAGGGGTCGGGGCAGTCCGGCCGCACCGCCAGGCTGGGCCTGGCCGAGGCTGGCCGAGGCGGTCTGGTCGGCCCGTTGCGCCATGGCCGGAAGGGGGGTTCCGAGCCAAAGCGGCAGGCCGATGGCGGCCAGGACGGCCGCCGGCCTGCGCCGGGCCATGGGGCAGATCGCGCGCATGGCGACTCGGCACTACCGGGCGTTTTGCCGGCAATGCAACGCCCATGATCGGGACGAATCCCACCTTTCGGGACCGCCTCCTGTAGACTCAGGACCTTGCGGCACGTTCCGCAGATGCGGTCTAGCCACGATCCGCGTCCAGGCTGCGCCGCAGCATGAGCAGATCCGACCAGGCCTCCCGCTTCGCCGCCGGGGTGCGCAGCAGATAGGCCGGGTGCAGCGTGGCGAGCGCGGGCACCGTGCCCAGCCCCTCCACTGCCAGGGAATGCCATTTGCCGCGCAGGCGGGTGATGCCGTCCTTCGCATGCAGCAGCGCCTTGGCCGACGTCCCGCCCAGCAGCACCACGTGCCGCGGCTTCACCAGAGCGATGTGGCGCAGCACGAAGGGCAGGAAGAGCGTGATCTCGGCATCCGTGGGCGTGCGGTTGCCGGGCGGGCGCCAGGGCAGGATGTTGGTGATGGTGAAGCCACCCTCGTCCCGCCGCAGCCCGATCGAGGCCAGCATGCGGTCGAGCAACTGGCCCGACACGCCGACGAAGGGCCGGCCAAGCCGGTCCTCATCCCCACCCGGCGCCTCGCCGATGAACATCAGGCCGGAGGCCGGGTCACCATCGGCGAAGACCAGGTTGGTCGCCGTCTCGCGAAGCGAGGAGCCGTCGAAGGCCCGAATCGCCTCGCGCAGCTCATCGAGCGTGTTCGCGGCGGCGGCGGCCTCGGTGGCGCGGCCGGCGGCTGGCGGGGCCAGGGCGACGACCGTGGCGGGCGCGGCGGCCGGGCGAGGCCGGGACGGCTCTGCGGCCGGCGGGGCGGGCGCCGGGCGCGCCGGGGCGCTGCGGTCCGGCGGCGCGTCCTCCAGCGCCTCCCCCGCCCCCCAGTCCAGTTGCAGCGCCAGCGCCGCGAGCAGACCCGCCCGATCGAGCTCCATGGATGCGATATCGGCCCGCCCCGGGGTTCCGCGCAACCCGGCCTGCCGCTAAAGGAACGCGATTAGGCCAGGAGACCGCGGGGACATGTCCGTAGAGCGCGAAGCCATGGAGTTCGATGTGCTGATCGTGGGGGGTGGCCCGTCCGGCCTCGCCGCTGCGATCCGCCTCAAGCAGCTCGCGCCCGATGCCTCCGTCTGCCTGGTGGAGAAGGGGTCGGAGATCGGCGCGCATATCCTCTCCGGCGCCGTGCTCGAGCCCCGCGCGCTCGATGAGCTGCTGCCGGACTGGCGTGACGACCCGCCGGCGCTGGCCACGCCCGCCGCCGAGGATCGTTTCATGTTCCTCACGGAGACGAAGGCCTACAAGCTGCCGACGCCGCCACAGATGAACAACCACGGCAACTACATCGTCTCGCTGGGCAATGTGTGCCGCTGGCTCGGGGCGAAGGCGGAGGAGCTCGGCGTCGAGATCTATCCGGGCTTCGCGGCGTCGGAGACCATCATCGAGGACGGGGTGGTGAAGGGCGTCGTCGCCGGCGTGATGGGCATCAACCGCGAAGGCGAGGAAGGCCCGAACTACCAGCCGGGCATGGAACTCCGCGCGCGCTACACGCTGTTCTCGGAAGGCTGCCGCGGCTCGCTGACCAAGAAGCTGTTCGAGACCTTCAACCTGCGCGACGGGGTGCAGCCGCAGACCTTCGGCATCGGCATCAAGGAGCTGTGGCAGATCCCCAAGGCGAACCACAAGCCGGGGACGATCTGGCATTCGACCGGCTGGCCGCTGAAGTCGGACACGTACGGCGGCTCCTTCCTCTACATGCTGGGCGAGGACCTGGTCTCGACCGGCTTCGTGGTGGGCCTCGACTACCCCAACCCCTGGCTGTCGCCCTTCGAGGAATTCCAGCGCTTCAAGACCCACCCCTCGGTCAAGCCCTTCTTCGAGGGCGGTAAGCGCATCGCCTATGGCGCCCGCGCGATCAATGAGGGCGGCTTCCAGTCCATCCCGAAGCTGGTCTTCCCGGGTGGCATGCTGATCGGCTGCACGGCGGGCTTCCTGAACGTGCCGAAGATCAAGGGCACGCATACCGCGATGAAGTCCGGCATGCTGGCCGCCGAGGCCGTCGCCGCCGCGCTGGGCGATGAGAGCGCGCCCGCGCAGCTCGATGGCTACAGCGACGCGGTGAAGGCGAGCTGGATCTGGCCGGAGCTGAACGCGGTGCGCAACATCCGCCCCGGCTTCGCGAAATGGGGCCTGTTCGGCGGCATGCTGAACGCGGCGCTCGAAACCTACATCACCCGCGGCAACTCGCCCTGGACGCTCGGTCACCACAAGGACAACGACAGCCTGAAGAAGGCCTCGGAGTCCGAGAAGATCGCCTATCCCAAGCCCGATGGCGTGCTGACCTTCGACCGTCTGTCCTCGGTGTTCCTGTCGAACACCAACCATGAGGAAGACCAGCCTGCGCATCTGAAGCTGATCGATCCGTCGCGCTGGAAGGGCGTGAACTGGGACGAGTTCGCGAGCCCCGAGAGCCGCTATTGCCCCGCCGGCGTGTATGAGGCGGTGGGCGTGGAGGAAGGCGAGCCGCGGCTCGTGATCAACGCGCAGAACTGCGTGCACTGCAAGACCTGCGACATCAAGGACCCGAGCCAGAACATCGACTGGTGCACGCCGGAAGGGGCCGGCGGTCCCAACTACATCGGCGGGATGTGAGCACACCGCATCCCGTCATCGGCGTTCTGCGTGCCAGCGTGCTGCTCGGCCTCGGCTGGGTGGCCGCGGCCGGCCTTGCCTGGTCGGCCTTCGGCATGGGTTGGGGCTTGCTGCTGCTCGTGATCTGGGTGCTGGTGCTGCGGCACTTCCAACGCGCCGTCGAGGCGCTGGGGCGCAGCCTGGCGCGCGAGACATCGCCGCCCGAGTAGCGGCCCGTTCCGCCGCATCCGTCAGCGGGATGCACGGACCACGAAGGGCCTTGCCCCTCTCCACCCAATGGCAGGTTGCTTGTAGGGCTGTCGTTGGACGCCAGGCGTGGCCGTCATTGCCAACTGCCTTGTGTTGATCCCGAAGTCATCCAACAGTGGTGCATCGGCGAAGGAGAACAGCGAGCCAGCACGCTAAAGGTGATGTCCTGTCGGAGCGACGCGGGATCACCTGGCCCCTGCAGAAGATCGCGTCGTGGACGATGCCCCCCGATGGGCCACCGACACGCCCGCGATCTGTTGCGCTGTCCAGCGCTTATCGCCGCCCGCGCACTCAGGCTAGATACCGGCGCCCTCCATCCGCAAGGACAGCATGCTCAAGATCCATGGCATTGCCCGCTCCCGCGCCTTCCGCTGCATCTGGGCGGCGGAGGAAGCCGGCTTGCCCTATGAGGTCGTGGCCCTTGGCTTCGTCCCCGGCTTCAAGCTGGAACGCCCGCTGCCGATCAATCCCAATAACAAGATCCCGGCGCTGGAAGATGGCGACCTCGTCCTCTTCGAAAGCCTGGCGATCAACCTGCACATCGCGGGCAAGGCCGGAGCACCGCTCATGCCCGCCGGCGACGACGCCTCCCGCGCGCAGCAATGGACGTTGTGGACCGCGACGGAGGTCGAGGCCTCGGTCATGCGCTGGGGTTACAACACCTACCTCAAGCCCGTGGCCGAGCGCGACGCCGCGGAAGCGGCGGCCGGCAAGGAAGCGCTCGATGCGCGCCTCGCGGTGCTGGAGGGTGTGCTGGACCAGCGCCCCTTCCTGCTCGGCGAGGCCTTCACCATCGCCGACCTGAACCTCGCCTGCGTGCTCTACGCGCCCTGGCTGAACGGATACGAGCTGGCGCCGTTCCCGAAGGTGAAGGCGTGGCTCGATGCGTGCCTGACACGCCCGGCGGCATTGCGGGCGCGCCAGCAGCGGGAAGGATGAAATGGGGCGGGCCGCGTCGCGTCGGCGCGTCGATGGGGCGACGGCAGGCCGGGAAGGTCGAAGCGTCGCGTGAAGGCCCGTGCTTCCGCCGCCCGGGAGCCGGCGCGGCCTATCGCCAGACGTAGTCCCTGACCGAACACGTCTCCACATTCCGGCGCTCCTGCGAGCGCCGGTCCATGTAGATGATGAGCATATCCACCGTGCAGACCTCCCCGCGCGGCAGCGGGATGGGCATCGCGGCACCGGGCGGCAGGATATTGCGCGGTCCCAGCCGGTCCGGCCCCCAACTGCGTTCGGTCGTGAGGGAGACATAGATCTCGCGGATCGGCAGCGGCGTGCCGTTGATCAGGGTGAAGGACGGGTTCGTCGTGACGCGCTCGGCCGGCGGCGGCGGCGTCGGCTGGTAGGGCACATCCCGCCCGAAGGTGATGCGCGTCAGTGTGCAGGCATGCACGCCGAGATGCCCATCCTCGGTCCCATCCGCGAAGCGCACACGGATATCGAGGTAGCAATCGGGAAAGGTCGGTTCGACCCAGACCTGCATGCCCGGCCGGATCGGCCCGCGATCCAGGATGTTCGGCCCCCAATCCTGCACGCGGGATGGCGAGACATTCGCCGCGACGATGGTCTTGCTGGTGTTGTTCTGCAGCCAGAAGCGATTCTGCGCCGAGGCCGGCGCAGCCCAGAACGCTGTCGCGACGAGTGCGACAAGCACGGCGATGATGCGCATCCCTCTCCTCCGACAACGGCAGGCCGCAGTGTAGTTGCTTCCTCACGCCAAGGTTATGGCAAGGTCGCGCCGCGTGTAATCTGCCACGATGAATGATGACATGCCGCCGATCCTGGTGCTCGGCGCCGGTGGCCACGGCAAGGCGATGCTCGACCTGGTGTTGGTGGGCGGCGCCTGGCGTGCGGCCGGGGTGGTGGATGCCGCCCCGAAGCTCGCGGCGCTGCTCGGCGTGCCGGTGCTGGGCGACGAATCGTGCCTGCCGGCGCTGGCCCGATCGGGCGTCGGCCATGCCCATCCGGCGATCGGCAACAACACCCACCGCATCGCCGCCGCCGCGCGCCTTGCCGCCGCCGGCTTCGCGCTGCCGGCGCTGATCCATCCCGCGGCGATCCTCGGCCATGGCGTGACGGTCGGGGACGGCGCGGCCATCCTCGCCCGCGCCGTGATCCGTCCCGATGCGCGCATCGGTCGCCACGCCCAGGTGAATACCGGGGCGATCGTCGAGCATGACTGCGTCGTCGAGGACGCCGCCCACATCGCCCCTGGGGCGATCCTCACCGGTGGCGTGCGCATCGGGCCAGGGGCCATGATCGGCGCCGGCGCGGTGATCCGCCCTGGCGTGCGGGTCGGCGCCGGGGCCATCATCGGCGCGGGCGCGGCGGTGCTCGCCGACGTCCCGCCCGGCGCAACGGTCGCCGGCGTGCCCGCCAAGACCCTGCCGGAGCCCAGCGCATCATGACCCTGCCCCGCCGCCTGATCCTCACCGCGCCCGCCCTCGCCCTGGGCAAGGCCCATGCGCAGCCGGCGGGCTGGACGGTCGCGAGCGAATACCCGGCGACCTCCATCCCCGGCGAGGGCGTCGTGCATTTCGCCGAGGCCGCGACACGCCGCGGCGTGCCGGTCGCCGCCGCGCCAGGTGCGCCGGATGGCTATCGGTCCGCCGCGGCCTTCACTGTCCTCGCCCAGGGACGCTTCGCGGCGGTCGATACCTTCTCCGGCGCGCTCAACGCCGTCGATCCGATCTTCCTGGTCTCCTCCCTTCCCTTCCTCACTGCCTCCCATGCCGATGCGGCGCGGCTGCGCGACCTCGCGCGCCCGCATTATGCCGCCGTGGCGGAGAAGCAGGGCGCCGCGCTGCTGTGGACGACGCCCTGGCCGCCCTCGGGCCTGTGGACGCGCCGGCCGGTGACGACGCCCGACGACCTGCGGGGCCTGCGGGTGCGCACCTACGACGCCACGGGCACCGAGGTCCTGCGCGCCGCCGGCGCGAATGCCGAAGTGCTGTCCTTCGCCGAGGTCGAGGCGCGGCTCGAAGCCGGCACGCTGGACGCGGTGCTGTCCTCGGGTGATGGCGGTGCGGGACGGCGTCTGTGGCGCTGGCTGCCGAACTTCACGATCGCGGATTACGCGTGGCCGATCTCGCTGGCCTTCGCCTCCAAGGCAGCGCTGGAAGCCCTGCCGGCCACAGGGCGCGAGGCCATCGCCGCCGCGGCAGCCGAGACCGAGGCTCGGCAGTGGCAGGCGATCGAAGGACGCCTCGCCGCGAACCAGCGCACGATGCGCGACAACAACGTCGCGATCCACGAGCCGACCGAGGCGATGCGCGCAGCACTGCGCCAGGCGGCGGCAGGGGCGACGGCGGCGTGGGAAGCCCAGGCCGGCGAGGCGGGACGCGCGATCCTGTCGGCGTTCCGGCGATAAGGTGAGCGGCGGGCCGAGTGGAGCGAGGCGTCGGCCGCCGGCGCGCAAATCGGAAGACGGTCGGCCGGGAACGGGCTTCGCTCGCTTTGACCCGTTCGAAGGCCGAAGCGCCTTTCTGATGGGCCGAATGGTTCCGCGGGCAGGAACCGGAGGGGCGCTGCCCCTACGTCCACCAGGCCACAGTGTGGCCTGGACCGCCGGGACTTGGTTCAGGGCGCGACACCGATGCCGCACCCTTCCAGCGCGCTTCGGGCGCAAGGGTGGGCTTCGGCCGCATTTCCCCCAGGCGCGCACAACACCAAGTGGAGTTCTGCAAAGGCCCTCCTGACTACCCCGCTACTTCCGCTGTGGATGTCAGAGGTGCGGAGCCCCTCTCCATCGCCACCGCCTGCCTGTCACCCCATCTTGCCACGCGGCCGCGCGCCCAGCAGGCTCGCGGCCATGCATCTCGCGATCCTCGGTGCCGGTGCGATCGGCCCGGCTTCAGCGGCCCTGGCGGTCAGCCGGGGTCATTCCGCAGTCTTGTGGTCGCCTTCCGGGGCGGGCACGCGTGGCCTCGATGGCCTGCTGCATGCCGAGGGCATGCTCGAGGGCGCCTTTCCCGTCGCCGTGGCGGATACGCTCGACCAGGCTTTCGCGGGGGCGGAGGCGGCGTTGCTCACGGTGCCGGCCTATGCGCTGCCGCCGCTGCTGCCGCGGATCGCCGCGGCCATTCCCAAGCATCTGCCGCTGCTGATTGCCCCGGCGGCCTCCCTGGCGCCGCTGGCCTTTGCGCGGTTGCGGGGGCCGGGGGCAGCCGTGGGCGCGATGGCGACGACCCCTGTAACCGGGCGGCGCCTCGCACCCGATCGGGTGCGCGTCGCGGCCATCCGCGCCGAGGCCGAGATTGGCGCCCTGCCCGGCCCTGCCGCACCGGAAATGGCGGCGTTGGCCGAAACGCTGTTCGGGAACCGCTGGCCCACCGTGCCCGATGCGCTCGCGGCCGCTTTCATCAACACCAACCCGATCGCCCACGCCGCGCTCGCACTTGGCAATGTGACGCGCATCGAGAAACGCGAATCCTGGGGGCAGTATGGGCTGATGACGCCGGCCATCTGCCGGCTGATGGATGCGCTCTGCGCGGAGCGCGACGGCCTTGCCGCGCGCTTCGGCCACCGCCTGCCGGGCGTCGCGGACAATCTGCACCGGACCAATGGCGTGCCGCTCGGCCCGTTGCATGAGATGACAGCGGCGATCGAGCGCGGCCGCGGCATCATCGCCGGCCCGACCGACATGGAAACCCGCTACGTCACCGAGGACGTGCCCTACGGCCTCGCCTTCTACCTCGCCCTGGCCGCGGCGATCGGCCAGCCCATGCCGGTCACTGAAGGAACCGTCGCGGTGCTCGAGGCGCTGTGGGGCCGGGGCCTGCGCGACAATCCGCTGCTGGACGGACTGGACCTCGCGCGGCTGCCGGAATTGCTCGTAGCGCCGAGCCTTGCCGATGGCCTGGTCATCGGCGGAGCGGCCGCGCGCGAAACCAAAGGCTGACCGGTATCAGTCGAGGCTGATGTTCAGCGGCGCAACCACGCGCCGCCAGCGGGCCAGATCGTCGCGCATCAGCGCGCCGAAGGCCGCCGGGTCGCTCGGCGCCGGCGTCGCGCCGAGGCCGTCCAGCCTGTCCCGCAACGCGGGTTCGGCCAGCGCGCGCGCGAAGGCCTGCTGCCAGAAGGCGATGGCCTCGGGCGGCGTCCCGGTGCGAACCGAAAGCCCCGTCCAGATGCTGGCGGTGAAGCCCGGCACGGCAGCCTCGGTCAGCGTCGGCACGTCCGGCAGGCTGGGGAAGCGCGCGGCGCCCGTGGTCGCCACCACCTTCAGCGCGCCGCCGGAAAAGCCCAGCACCGAGGGCACCGAGACGAACATCAGTGCGATCCGCCCCGCGAGCAGGTCGTTGAAGGCCGCCGCGGCACCGCGATACGGCACGTGCTCGACGTTCAGGCGCTCCTTCGCCTTCAGATCCTCCATGATCAGATGCGTGTTGGTGCCGATGCCGGTGGACGCATAGGGCAACGGCGCCGGCGCGCTGCGTGCGAAAGCGATCAGCGCGGCCGCGTCGTTCACGGGCAGGGACGGCCCGGCGAGAAGCGCCACCGGGCTGTCCAGCAGTTGCGTCACCGGGGCGAGGTCCGCATCGGGGTCATAGGGCATGCGCCGCCCGATCGCCTTCGGGATGGTTGTCTGCCCGGCCGTCGCGAGCAGCAGGGTCAGCCCGTCCGCCGGCCCGCGCGCCACCGCCTCCCCGCCCAATATGCCGCCGGCACCGGCGCGGTTCTCCACCACCACCTGCTGTCCGCCCGCCTGGACGGATTGAGCGAAGAGCCGCCCCAGCACGTCCTGCGACCCGCCTGGCGCGAAGGGCACGATGAGGCGTACCGGCCGGTCCGGCGCCCAGCCGCCCTGCGCCCGGGCGATGGCAGGCAGGGCCAGGGAAGCCAGCAGGGCACGGCGATGGATGGGCATCGGGCAGGTCTCCAGCGAGGCCGCCATGGTTCCGCGTCGCCTGCCCGTCGGCAAGCATTCACACGGCAGACGCCAAGGCTTCATTGCCCCGCCACGATCCCCGCGCTACCTGGGCCGCTTATGGAAGCCGTCGCCCGCGCCCCCGAGGAAGCCCTGAAGCCCCGCCGGCTGCGGCGGCGCTCGCCCCTGAACTTCCAGCCCTGGATCCCGGGCGCGGCCTGGGCCGACGTGATGGAGCCACGCCCGCTCGGCGGACGCTTCCGCGCGGTGCGGCGCATCGGCATGGCCTTTCTCTGGACGCTGATCGCCGTGCCGATCCAGGTGGTGCTGATGCGCATCCCCGGCCGGGCCTCGATCAGCTTCGCCCGGAACTACCACGCGGTGCTCTGCCGCCTGATCGGGCTGAAGGTGCAGGTCGTCGGCACGCCGGCGCCGGGCCAGTCGGTGCTTTTCGTGTCGAACCATTCTTCCTGGCTCGATGTGCTGGTGCTGGGATCGGTGCTGGAAGCGGCCTTCGTCGCCAAGGCCGAGGTCGGCCAGTGGCCGATCGCCGGCACCATCGCGACCCTGGGCCGCACCATCTTCGTCAGCCGCACCCGCGGGGCCACCGGCAAGGAAGCCGAGGAGATCCGCGGGCGGCTGACTTCGGGCGGCAGCATCATCCTCTTTCCCGAAGGCACGTCGAATGACGGGACTCGGGTGCTGCCCTTCCGCTCCTCCTTCCTCGCCGTGGCGTCGGACGCGCAGCAGGTGCAGCCGGTCTCGCTGGTCTATGACCGGCTGGGCGGGCTGCCGGCCTGCCGGCGGGACCGGCCGCTCTTCGCCTGGTACGGGGATATGGACATCGCTTCCCACTTCTGGCGGATCGCGCGCCGGTCCGGGGCGCGCGCGACCGTGCTGCTGCACGAACCGGCCGACCCCAAGGCGTTTCCGGACCGCAAGGCGCTGACGGCGGCGACAAGCGACGTGGTGGCCGAGGGCGCGGCCCTGCTGCGGCAGAACCGGCCGGTGACACCGCTGGCGCTGCAATTGCCGAAGTGAACGGCATTGGCGAGAGGCTCTGTCTCTCTCCAAACCTCACTCCGCCGCGGGTGCCCGTCGACCGAAGATCCTCCGGGTTCCGCCGGAGGAGCGCCGGCCTTCTGTCCGCCACGCCACGGTATGGCCTGAACCGCCGGCATCCGGCGCCGGGCGCAAAGCCCATCCCCGGCCTAACATCCCCACATTTCCGCGCGCACGGGCCGGAACCCGCCCCCATTCCCAATGTTGCGCCGGAACTGTCACGCACGAATGCTTGACCCGGCACGGACCGGGCGGCCACGCTTTCACCCATGGTGATTCGCTTCGGAGTCCCTGTCGCTTGACCCGCGCCGCCAGGCTGCGCATCTCCCCCGCCAGCCATTGCCGCCCCCTTGGCGGCGAGGCCGGCGGAGCCTGACCCGAATGACCGAGAGCACCACCCCACGGAAGCGCCTTCTGATCCGCACCTGGGGCTGCCAGATGAATGTCTATGACAGCGCCCGGATGGCGGATGTCCTGGCCCCGCTCGGCTATGCGCCCACCGAGGAGGCGGAGGAGGCCGACATGGTCATCCTCAACACCTGCCATATCCGGGAAAAGGCGACGGAGAAGGTATTCTCCGACCTCGGCCGCCTGCGGGAGGCCAAGCAGGCCCGCGGCGGCGACATGGTCATCGCGGTCGCCGGCTGCGTCGCCCAGGCCGAGGGGGCGGAGATCACCGCCCGCGCCCCCTGGGTGGACATCGTGCTCGGCCCGCAATCCTACCATCGCCTGCCGGAGATGGTCGCCCGCGCCTCCCGCGCCGCCGGGGCGGTCATCGAGACCGAGTTCCCGCCCGAGGACAAGTTCGACCACCTGCCCGAGACCACGACGTCGCAGGGGGTGACGGCCTTCCTCACCATCCAGGAAGGCTGCGACAAGTTCTGTTCCTTCTGCGTGGTGCCCTATACGCGCGGCTCGGAATATTCCCGCCCCGTCTCGGCCGTGATCGCCGAGGCCGAACGGCTGGTCGCGCTGGGCGCGCGGGAGATCACCCTGCTCGGCCAGAACGTGAATGCCTGGCATGGCGAGGGCCCGGACGGACGGGCCTGGACGCTCGGGCGGCTGGCGCGCCGGCTGGCGGAGACGCCCGGCCTCGCCCGCATCCGCTACACGACGTCGCATCCGCGCGACATGGATGACGACCTGATCGCCGCCCATGGCGACACGCCGGCGCTGATGCCCTTCCTGCACCTGCCGGTGCAGTCGGGGTCGGACCGCGTGCTGAAGATGATGAATCGCGGCCATACGGCGGACGAGTATCGCCGGCTGGTCGATCGCCTGCGCGCGGCGCGGCCGGACCTCGCGCTGTCCACCGACATCATCGCCGGCCACCCCGGCGAGTCCGATGCCGACCATGCCGCGACCATGGCGCTGATCCGCGACATCGGCTTCGCCCAGGCCTTCTCCTTCAAATACTCGGCGCGGCCCGGCACCCCGGCCTCGACCATGGCGGGACAGGTCGCGGAGGAAGTGAAGGACGCCCGGCTGGCCGAGATCCAGGCCCTGCTGCGCGACCAGCAGACCGAATTCAACCGCTCGCGCACCGGCATGCTGGCCGAGGTGCTGGTCACCGGCCCCGGGCGCCACCCCAGCCAGATGGCCGGCCGCACCCCCTGGCTGAACCCGGTGCATTTCGATGGCTCGCCCGACCTCGCCGGGCAGCTCGTCCCGGTGCGAATCCTCGCCGGGCACCCCAATTCCTTGACCGGGGCGCTCGCCGCGCCCCGCACCGCCGAGCCCAGGGAGAGACCGGCCGCTTGAGCACCACGCAGACCATCGCCCTCCGCGCCACCGATACCCGCAGCGAAGCCGAGAAGCGATCGGTCACGCTGCAATTCGACGACAACGTCCTGTTGCCCCTGCTCCATGGCGAGCACGACCGGCACCTGGCCCGCATCGAGCAGGTGCTCGGCGTCAGGCTCTCGTCACGGGGCAACCGTATCGCCATCTCGGGTGGTGCGGATCGGACGGAAATGGCGGAGGCGGCGCTTCTGGCGCTGTGGAAACGGCTGGAACGAGGACAACACGTGGGAACGGCGGAGGTGGAGGCGGCGCTGCGCCTCGCGGAAGGCGGCGCCGAGCAGGGCGAACCCCGGCTGCCGCTGCGCGACCTGCCCGCGATCCGCACCCGCAAGGGGGCGATCGCGCCGCGCTCACCCGCCCAGGGTGCCTATATCGAGATGCTGGCGACCCATGAGATGGTCTTCGGCATCGGCCCGGCCGGCACCGGGAAGACCTACCTCGCGGTCGCGCAGGGCGTGGCGCTGCTGCAGACCGGCCGGGTGGACCGGATCGTGCTCTCCCGCCCCGCCGTCGAGGCCGGCGAGCGGCTGGGCTTCCTGCCCGGCGACATGAAGGAGAAGGTCGATCCCTATCTCCGCCCGCTCTACGATGCTCTGAACGACATGCTGCCGCCCGACCAGGTGGCCAAGCGGATCGAGCGCGGCGAGATCGAGATCGCCCCCCTCGCCTTCATGCGCGGCCGGACGCTCGCGCATTGCTACGCCATCCTGGACGAGGCGCAGAACACCACCGCCGCCCAGATGAAGATGTTCCTCACCCGCATGGGCGAGGGGTCCCGCATGGTCATCACCGGCGACCCGACCCAGGTGGACCTGCCCGCCGGCCAGCCCTCCGGCCTCGCGGAGGCGCTGCGGATCCTCGACGGCGTCGATGGCATCGGTGTTGCGAGATTTGCGGAACGGGATGTGGTAAGGCATCCGCTGGTGGCCCGGATCGTCGCCGCCTATGGACGGGCGGACGAGCAGTCCCGGGCGAAGAAGGAGAAGTATGGAACCGGGAAGTAGCCGTCCCGGCCGTGGTCGTGTTGTGCATGATCAGGCTGGGCTTCGGAACGGATCGCAGGAGGTGTCGGACATCTCCGTGATCCTGGCGGCGCCAGGCTGGCGCGCCGCCGTCAAGCGGCCCGAGGCGCTTGCGCGCCGAGCTGCGGAGGCCGCCCTGCGCGAAGCGGGCACGGCCGGCACGGTCACCGTGCTGCTCACCGACGACCGTTCGGTGAAGCAGTTGAACGGACTGCACCGCGCGAAAGCCAAACCGACCAACGTCCTGTCATTCCCCGCCGGCATGCCCGGCCAGCTCGGCGATGTCGCGCTGGCGCTTGGCGTCGTGCAGCGGGAGGCACGGCATGCCGGGCGAAAGACCGCCGCGCATTTCGCGCATCTCGTCGTCCATGGCGCGCTGCACCTGGCGGGACACGACCATATCCTCGCCGGCGATGCCCGCCGCATGGAGCGCGCCGAGGCCCGCGTGATGCGCCGGCTCGGCCTGCCCAACCCGTGGCGGGGGATGTCATGAGGCCGGATCGACCTCCCATCGGATCGCGGGCCCGCCGCGATCCGGGAGCGCATGGCACGAAGGCAAGTCGTACGGATGTGCGGCGCCCGTCGTCCGAGGGCATGAGCACGTGAGCGACCCCCTCCATAAATCCGGGCTGTTCTGGAAGCTGCAGAGCCTGCTCCGCCGCAAGGAGGCGGAATCCGTCCGCGACCGCGTCGAGGAACTGATCGAGCGCGGCGAGGAGAACGGCACGGCCGACGTGTCCGACGACGACCTCGACACCCATGAACGCGCGCTGCTGTCCAACGTGCTGCGCCTGCAGGGCACCACGGCCTATGACGTGATGGTGCCGCGCGCGGACATCATGGCGATGCCCGAGGACTTCACGCTCGAGCAGGCCATCCTCCTCATCCAGAAGGACGGGCACAGCCGCTACCCGGTCTATCGGGAGAGCCTCGACGACATCGTGGGCATGGTCCACATCAAGGATGTCTTCGCCTCGGTGGGCCAGTCGGAGCCCTTCGACCTGAAGGCGGCCCTGCGCAAGCCGCTCTTCGTCGTGCCATCCATCCCGGTGCTCGACCTGCTGCTGCAGATGCGCCAGCAGCGTACCCACATGGCGCTGGTGGTGGACGAATATGGCGGCATCGACGGCCTCATCACTATCGAGGACCTGGTCGAGACCATCGTCGGCGACATCTCCGACGAGCATGACGAGGACGTCACGCCCCATATGACGGAACGGCCGGACGGGACGATCGAGCTCGACGCCCGCACGCCGATCAAGGCCTTCGAGGCGAGACTCGGCCCGGTGCTGACCGATGAGGAACGCGCGGCCGACATCGACACGGTGGGCGGGCTGGTCTTCACCCTCGCCGGGCGCGTGCCGGCCAAGGGGGAGCTGGTCTCGCACCCTTCGGGGCTGGAGTTCCGGGTGCTCGATGCCGATCCGCGACGAATCCGCCGGTTGCGGGTGCGCCGGCCGGGGAGCGACTCGCAGCGGGCGGCAGCCGAATAGCCGGCGAGGACTCCGCGAGGGGCAAGGGTGTGTCGGGGGCCAGCCCCCGGCCCCCGCTTGGGGGCATGCGTTCCCCCAGGCCTGGGGACTTCGGGGCTGTGCGCCAGTATTCACCGTGGCGCCCTTGAGGGGTTCTCCCAAACCGGCCATCAACCGGCTTGGCCATGGGGGCAAGCCGTCCCCTGGGTCTTGGGCCCCGTCGCGGAGGCAACGCATCCGCGATGGGAGCCGGGCCGGTCCGGGAGGGCTGGCCGCCCGGCCGCAGCCCCGCCATCCACGCACCCTCCGCCAGTTCAGGACCACCGCGCATGTGGCAACGCTTCCTCGCTCATCTCGCCACGCGGCGGGGCTGGCGGCTCTGGGTCACGGCCGCGGGGTTGGGGGTGCTGGCGGCACTGGCCCTGCCGCCGGTGCATGCCGTGCCCGTGCTGCTGGTCTCGATTCCCGGCCTGCTGGCGCTGATCGGCACGGCCCCGTCCTGGAAGCGGGCCTTCTGGGTGGGCTTCGCCTGGGGCTGGGGCTTCTTCGCGGCCGGACTCTACTGGGTGACCTACGCCATCCTGACCGAGGTCGAACGCTTCTGGTGGCTGGTGCCGATCGCGGTGCCGGCCATGGCCCTGCCGCTGGCGCTCTTCGTGGCGGGGCCGGCGGCGCTGGCCTGGAAGGCCCAGCCGGGCTGGCGCCGCGTGCTGGTCTTCTCCGGCGCCTTCGTGCTGTTCGAACTGCTGCGTGGCTTCGTCTTCACCGGCTTCCCCTGGAACCTGATGGGCACGGTCTGGGCCTTCGGCGCGCTGCCCATCCAGGCGGCGGCCTGGATTGGGGTGCATGGGCTTTCCCTCGCGACACTGCTCATCGCCGCGACGCCCCTGCTCGGCCGGCGGGCGATGCTGGGCGGCGCCGGCGCGCTCATGGGCTTCGCCCTGTTCGGCCTGGTCCGGCTATGGCCCGCCGAACCGCCCCCACAGCCGGTCGGGCTGCTCATCGTCCAGGCGAATGTGGCGCAGGAGGTGAAGTGGCGCGCCGACCAGCGCATCCCCATCCTGCGCCGCTACATCGAGACGACGCGCGAAGCCGCCCTCGATGCCCTGCGGGAACTGCCCGAGGGCCAGACGCTCGCCGTCATCTGGCCCGAGACGGCGGTGCCATTCCTCGTCGCCAACGATCCTGATGTGCGCCAGCTCATTGCGGGCGCCCTGCCTCAGCGCGCGATCCTGCTGACCGGAACGGTGCGGGCGGAATTCGGGCCTGACCGCCGGATGTCCCGGGTCTTCAACAGCCTGGTGGCAATCGATCCGGCCGGTGAGGTCCTGGGCGTGTCCGACAAGGTCCATCTGGTACCCTTCGGCGAATACATGCCGCTGTCCGGGATACTGCCGATCCGGCTGGTGCAGGGCGGCATGGATTTCACGCCGGGAGAAGCCCTGCAGGCCGTGCATGCCGGGCCGCTCCCGCCCTACGCAGGGTTGATTTGCTATGAAGTCATATTTCCCGCAACGGTTGTGCCCGCGGAACGACCGGCTTGGCTGGTTAATGTGACCAATGACGGCTGGTTCGGAATCTCGGCCGGACCCTGGCAGCACCTGGCCGCCGCAAGGCTGCGTGCGGTTGAGGAAGGCCTGCCTCTCGCGCGTGCCGCTCAGACCGGGATTTCCGCGGTTTTTGACGCCAGGGGGCGTGAGGTGGCGAGCATCGGCCTGGGCGAGACGGGCGTGCTGCGGGCGCCCCTGCCCGCGCCGCGGGAACCCACGCCGTTCGCACGTCTTGGCCTGTGGATCGCGACAATTCTATCACTCGGCATATTCGCGTCAGGGTGGTGGAAGGGCAGGATCTGACCTCGCAAAAGGCTCGAAGCCGGGATTTCGCACATGCCTCGGTCGTCTCAAATTATGAGAATAAGAAAAAGAGTTGACGAAATATGAATGGCACCCTACTCCTGCGACAGGGCGGGGCTGCAGGACGCCGCGGGTGCGGCGGGAGAACGTTCATGGTTGACGCAGCGGCGGAGGTGGTGATGTCGAGCAATGAGACGATGGAGCGGGTCGAACGCGAGCACCGCGCGAGCCCGATCGACGTCCATGTCGGCACACGGGTGCGGCTGCGCCGGACTCTCCTGGGCATGAGCCAGGAGAAGCTCGGCGAGGCTCTGGGCCTGACCTTCCAGCAGATCCAGAAGTATGAGCGCGGCGTGAACCGCATTGGCGCGAGCCGTCTGTTCGACCTCGCCCGCGTGCTGGATGTGCCGATCGGCTTTTTCTTCGACGACATGTCGCCCGAGCTCGGCGGCAATGCGGCGACCCGGTCGCGCAGCGGCGCCTATGGCTTCGCCGAAGGCCAGGAAGGCTTCGAGGACGACACGCTGCATCGGCGTGAGACGCTCGAACTGGTTCGCGCCTACTACCGGATCACCGATCCGTCGGTTCGCAAGCGCGTCTTCGACCTGATCAAGACGCTTTCCCCGACCGACTAGTCGGGGCGGCCGCACGCCATCGGATCGCGGCCCCCAGGGGCCGCAACCGTTGGGGGTCAGGCCAGCAATTCATCGACCATCGCGCGGTTGGGCGTCGCCCCGTCGCGCGCGCGCAGCGCCCCCGCGGCGGAGGCGAAGCGCATGGCCAGCGGTATCGGCATCTTCTCGGCGATCGCCAGCGCATAGGCGCCGTGGAAGACATCCCCGGCGCCCGTCGTGTTGGTGGCCTCGACGGGAAAGGCCGGGGTGCGTTCCGCTTTCTGGGCCTCGCGGGTCAGCCACAGCACGCCGCGTTCCCCCTGCGTCACCGCCGCAACCGAGACCTGGCCAGAAGCCAGTGCGCGGCGCAGCCCTTCCTCCGGCTCGCAGCCCGGGGCGAAATTCGCAAGGCCTGGCACCGAGAAGATCGCATGGTCCACGCGGGGGACCAGATCGACCAGGATGCGCGTCTCGCTGCGTTCGCCGTCCAGCACCACGGGCACGCCGGCCTTGCGCGCGGCCGCCGCCGCGACCGCGACGCCTTCCTGCCAGCGTGGGTCGCAGCACAGCGCCCCCGCACCCGTCAGCCGGTCGAGCGGTAGCCAGGATGGGTCCGTCCCCAGCCCGGAGCCCCGGAAGGAAATAATGGTCCTCTCCCCGCGCGGGTCCACCAGCACGGCACCGACCGGCGTCCGCCCACCGGGCACGCGGCGCAGGCCGCCCACATCCACGCCTTCCGCCGCCAGCGCGGCGGCGAGTGGTTCCCCGTTCAGGTCATCCCCGATCCGCCCCCAAAAGGCCGCGCGCCCGCCCAGTCGCAGGGCGGCGATGGCCGCATTGGCCGCCATCCCCCCTGGCCCGATGCTGTAGGACCGGGCGGCGATCTTGGCCGGTGGTTGGGGTATGTCCTCGACCCGGAAGGTGTGGTCAGCAACAACGTTGCCAAGGCAGATGACGAGAGGTGGTTCAGACATGATGCGTGGCAGGCTCCCACGCCCGCCCCTCTCCCGCCAAGCGCCGCCGGAAATCGCCGCGCGCATCCTGTTGCTGCGCGATGACCTGATGATCCTCGACAAGCCTGCGGGACTGCCGGTGCATCGTGGTCCGCGCGGCGGCGCCTCCCTCGAGGATTGGCTGGAGGCGCTGCGCATGGGCAAGCGGCACTTGCCGCAGCCGGCGCACCGACTCGACACCGACACGGCCGGCTGCCTGGTGCTGGGACGGACCAAGCCGGCGCTGGCGATGCTGGGCGCAGCCTTCGCCGAGGGCCGGGCGCACAAGACCTACTGGGCTGTGGTGCGCGGCGGGCCGGCGGAGGATTCGGGCGTGATCGACCGGCCGCTGCGGAAGGTCTCGACCCGCGCGGCGGGCTGGCGGATGGAAGCGCACCCGGACGGCCAACGCGCGGTGACGCGCTTCCGCGTGCTGGGCCGCGGGCCCGGACTCGCCTGGCTGGAATTGCAGCCGGAGACGGGACGGACACACCAATTGCGCGTGCATTGCGCGACCATGGGCTGGCCGATCCTGGGGGATCCGGTCTACGGCCAGGCCGCGCCGGGTGGGCTGCACTTGCTGGCGCGGGCGATCGGCTTGGACATCGACCCGCCGGCGGAAGCGGAAGCGCCGGTGCCTGAGGCGATGAAAGCGACCCTGGCCAGGGTCGGCAGCGAGAGCATCGCCGCTCCTCTCGGACTTTCCCGGCCGAAGGCCGGAGAGCCTCGCTGATGAGCGGGATGGATTCGCTGCGGTGGAAATCGGAGGGGCAAAGCCCCTCTGACATCCAAAGCGGCCCCCATTGCCAGACACCGCCGTTCCCAACGACACCGTCGTCCGATGGAGGCAACTCCGAAGGGGAAGACTCCCTCCTCGCTTACCGCCCCCCCAGCATCCCCCGCGCCACGATCATCCGCATGATCTCGTTGGTCCCCTCAAGGATCCGGTGCACCCGCAGGTCGCGCACAATCTTCTCGATCCCGTAATCGGCCAGGTAGCCATAGCCACCGAGAAGCTGCAGCGCGTCGTCCGCGACGCGTGATCCTGTATCGGTGACGAATCGCTTCGCCATGGCACAGAAGGCCGAGGCATCGGGCGCCTTCGCATCCAGCTTCGCGCAGGCGCGCCATAGCAGCGACCGCGCCGCTTCCAGTTCGATGCGCATGTCCGCGAGCTTGAACTGCGTGTTCTGGAAATCGCTGATCGCCTTGCCGAAGGCGCGGCGTTCGCGCGTGTAGTCGAGCGCGATGTCGAGCGCCGCCTGCGCCCCACCCAGCGAACAGGCCGCGATGTTGAGCCGCCCGCCATCGAGCCCCGCCATGGCGAAGCGGAAGCCCTGCCCTTCCTCGCCGAGCAGCGCGGTCGCCGCGACGCGCGCATCCTGGAAGATGACCTGGCGCGTTGGCTGCGCGTTCCAGCCCATCTTGCGTTCGTTGGCGCCGAAGGTGAGGCCCGCCGTCTCCTTCGGGATCAGCAGGGCCGAGATGCCAGCAGGCCCCTCGCCGCCCGTGCGCACCATGGTCAGGTACAGGTCCGACACGCCGGCGCCGGAGATGAACTGCTTCGTCCCGTTCAGCACATAGCCTTCATTGTCGCGCGCCGCGCGCGTGCGCAGTGCGGCCGCGTCGGACCCCGACCCCGGCTCGGTCAGCGCATAGGATGCAACGCGCTCCATCGTCACCAGTGAGGGCAGCCATTCGGCGCGCTGCGCATCCGACCCGAAGCGATCGATCATCCAGGCGACCATGTTGTGGATGGACAGATAGGCCGCGACCGTCGGACAGCCCGCCGCCAGCGCTTCGAACACCACGGCAGCGTCGAGGCGCGTGAGGCCCGACCCGCCCGATTCCTCGCGCACATAAAGCGCGGCCATGCCGAGCTTCGCGGCCTCGCGCATCTCGTCGACGGGGAAGTGGCGCTCTTCGTCCCAGCGTCGGGCGTTCGGCGCCAGCACCTCTCGGGCGAAGTCCTGCGCGACGGATTGCAACTCGCGCGTCGCCTCGGGCAGGTCAAACAGGCTCGATGTCATGACGTTCTCCCTGGCCCCTGCGTAGCAGATGGGCGGCGCGAGAAAAGCCCGCGACCATCATCGTGCATGCCGACGCCGCACCACAACGCAGACTTGAGATATCGGGAACATCACAACCTAAACGCGACAACCCAATCGAGATCATCTAAGAAATCATGGATTCCGGATGTTGGCGGGAGAAGCCGCGATGACGCCCCTGGCGATCAGTCGATGCGAACAGGCGTGCCTTCGGCGCGCCGGCCGAGCCATTGCCGACCCGGACATCCCTTCGCTCAGCCGGGCGGCAGGGCATCCGCGGCCGATGACAGCCGCAGCTTCGGAGATCTCGGCAAGATGTCGACAGCAGTGAAGCTTCCCATGACGGGACGGCGCAGCGTTCTCGCCCTGCTCGGGGCGACGGGCCTCGCGCGGCCGGCCCTGGCACAGGCGCCGCAGCAGCGGCGCATCCTGGTCCTCGGCGCGGGCATGTCGGGGCTGACGGCGGCGCTGTCCCTGTTGCGGGCGGGACATGACGTTGCGGTCATCGAATACCAGGACCGCATCGGTGGGCGCCTGATGTCGGTGCCGATCGGCGCCGGCCAGTTCAGCGAAGCCGGCGGCGGCCACTTCCGCGCGAACATGCCCCATGTGCTGCACTATCTGCGCCAGTTCCGCCTGCCGCTACTGGGGCTGAACGACGGGCTGCCGCGCTATGTCGTGCAGGGGCAGCGGATCAATTCCGCGAGCCTCGCCGACTGGCCGCTGCCGCTGCATGACAGCGAGCGCAACATGACCGTCTCCTCGAACCTGCAACGCTACCTGGTGCGTGCAGGCTTCGATACGGAGACCGTGCTCGACGCCCGCTGGCCCTTCGACGAGGCGACGCTGGAACGCACCGCCAATACGACGCTCGGCCAGATCCTGAAGGAGGTTGGAGCCTCCGACGCCTTCCTCGCGCTGGTCGATGCGCATGCCGGGCTCGACACCGCGGGCGCCCAGGCGCTCTCGATCCTGCCTGACCTCGCCTACCATTTCGGCGACCAGAACCTGTTCCGCGTGCAGGGTGGCAACCAGCAGCTTCCGCAGGCGCTGGCCCAGGCGATCGGGATGGAACGCATTCATCTCGGCAGCCCGGTCCGGGCAATCGACCAATCGGGCGCGACCATGCGCGTGACGGTCGAAGGCGGGCGCGAATTCACGGGCGATGCGGTGGTCTGCGCCATCCCCTTCAGCGTGATGGAGTCCATCCAGGTCACGCCCGGCTGGTCGGTGAGCAAGCAGCGCCTGTTCC
Organism: Roseomonas sp.; assembly: GCA_041914265.1. Taxonomy (GTDB): domain Bacteria; phylum Pseudomonadota; class Alphaproteobacteria; order Acetobacterales; family Acetobacteraceae; genus Neoroseomonas. Next base: position 45,854 of record JAYSDS010000012.1, on the reverse strand, counting down.
GCGAGATGGAATGGGAACACACCATCAAGGTCATCCTGCAGACGCGCAGCCCGCAATGGCTGAAGCACAACATCCGCGGCTGGCCGGTGATGGGTGGCGACCAGTTCTGGGAACGCATCATCGACATCACCGGCAACGAGACCTCCGGCCGGGGCAATGTGTTCTTCTACCTGAACGGGTCGAACGCGCAGGCCTTCCGCGACCGCCCGGGTGCGAACAAGGCGCAGGACTTCCTGGCCGAGTTCCGCCGCCAGGAACCGGACTTCGTCGATGAACCCACCTTCCTCGATCATTTCGACTGGGCTGCGCAGCCCTGGATCCGCGGCAGCTTCGCCGGCATTCCGGTCGGCGGGGGCTGGATGATCAAGGAATGGGAAGCGCCCGAGGGCCGCATTCACTTCGCCGGCGATTGGACGACCCTGAAGTCGGGCTGGGTCGAGGGCGCGATCGAAGCCGGCCTGCGGGCCGCGCGCCAGATCGACCCGACCGCCAAAGCCGAGGGCAACCCGAGCATCCGGCAGGAACTCCTCCGGCGCTGAGGCGACGGGCTGATCCCAACCGTCGTGGGAGGCGGCTGGTGAGGTTGGCATTGGAGGGGCGCCGCCCCTCCAAACAACCCTGCCAAATGATGGAGCCGTCTGTTGGTACCGGGCACAACGGGCGGCTGTCTCACCCCCCCGACGAACGTCGTGCGCGGGAGCGGGTTTCGGTATCAATCCGGGCCGGGTTCCGCTGGTGAAGATCGAAGGAGGGCTCTGCCCTCCTCCGAACCTCCTCCCGCCAGGATGCTGGGCATCCTGGACCGCAATCGTTTGGTGTTGGGCGCTGCAGCCCGTCTTCCGCCCTGATAAGCGCGCTTCGGGCGCAAAAGCGGGTTTCGGTGCCGATCCGGGCAGCGGCGCCCAGCGCCAGGTTGAGGTTTGCAAAGGCCTTTCGGCCTTTGCTGGGGAGGCGTCGGAGGGGCAAAGCCCCTCTGACATCCACAGCGGAAGTGGCGGGGCCGCCAGGAAAGCCCTTCGGCCCGCATGGCCCCCATTCGCATGACAGACCAACACGAACAAGAATCCTGTGGTGCGGCGACGTCCCTCTCGGTCCCACGGTTCATGAAAAGAGCCGGTGGTACTATTCCGCCGCGATAGCTGGCGCCTCAATGGCAGCGAGCCTGCTGCGGGTCGCGGCCAGGTTGCGCGCCTTGATCGGCCCGAAGCCCTTCACGCCGGCCCAGGCCTCGGCCCAGTCGGCGGCCAGGGCGGGGTTCGCCAGCAGCCGTTCGATCCCGGCTCGGAACTCGTCCGGCAGCGCGCGTTCGGCGCGGCGTTCCTCAGTGCGGCCGAAGGGGTCCAGCGCCGTGCCGCGCAGCACCTTGCCATGCCGCAGCAGCCCCATGGCGCGGAACATCCACGGCCCGAAACGGCGCTTCCGCTCGCCGAGCGCAGGCGGGGCAAGGTGCATCTCGATCGCCTTGGTCCCCGTGAATCCGTGGGTCAGCGCGTCCTTCCATTCCGGCAGGGCGTGCAGGCGGGCGACCTCGTATTCGTCCTTGTACGCCATCAGGCGATGGAGCTGGGTGGCCACGGTGCGCGTCAGGCGCTCATCGCCCACGGCGCGGATCTTCGCGACGAAGGTCTCGTAGTCGCGGGCATAGCGCGCATTCTGATAGCCGGTGAGGTCGGCAGCACGCCGGCCGATGAGCGAGTCCAGCGTCTCCGCGACATGTTCCGGCGGCGCCAATGCCTCGAGCGCCGCGGCGCGGCCGCGCGCAAAGGCTTCCTTGTTCAGCGTGACCTGCGCGCCGTTCAGCTCCAGCGCACGGTTGATGGCCTCCGACGACAGCGGCACCAGGCCGCGCTGATAGGCGATGCCGAGCAGATAGACATTCAGATACACCGCGTCGCCGAGTTCCTCCTCGACACGTGTGGTTCCCGCCAGGGCGATCGTCTCGCGGCAGGCACCCCGGATGCTGTCGAGCATCTCCGCCGCCTGGTACTGCGTGCCGGTGTTCTTCACGAACTGCGCGGTGGGGGCGAGGTCGGCATTGACCACCGACACCGTGCGCTCCTGCCCGAGCAGCGGCCGTGCCGTGCGCCCATGCGCGACCACCATGTCGGCAGCGATCAGCAGGTCGGTGGCGCCGGCGGTGATGCGCGCACCGGCGATGGACTCAGGCGCCGCGCCCGGCGCGCCGATGCGCAGCTGCGCATAGACACCGCCGCCCTTCTGCGCGAGGCCCAAGAAATCGAGGCTGCGCACCGGCCGTCCTTCGAGATGCGCCGCCTGGGCGAGGATCGCCGCAAGCGAGGACACGCCCTGTCCGCCCACGCCGGCCATCAACAGGTTCCACGCCTCGCCTTCCACCTCCGGGCGGACCGGCTCGGGCGGCGCGGCGCCCGAGGCCACGACATGATGTTCCGCCGGCTTCGCGCCGAGCAGCGTGACGAAGGAAGGACAGAAGCCCTCGAGGCAGGAATAATCCTGGTTGCAGGCGGACTGGTCGATCTTCCGCTTGCGGCCGAAAGGCGTGTCCACCGGCTCGACCGCCAGGCAGTTGGAGACGCGGGAGCAGTCGCCGCAATCCTCGCAGACGCGCGGATTGATGACGACGCGGCGCTCGGCCTTGGGCGACAGGTCGCGCTTGCGCTTGCGGCGGCGCTCGGTCGCGCATTCCTGGTCGTAGATGATGGCGGTGACGCCCGGCGTCTCGCGCATCGTCTTCTGTACGGCGTCGAGCTCGGCACGATCGTGATAGGTGACGTCGGCCGGGATCAGCGGATCGCCGCGATGACGCTCGGGATCGTCCGAGACGATGGCGATGCGCTCCACGCCTTCCGCGCGGAGCTGGGCGGCGATGTGCGGGACGTTGATCTCGCCTTCGGGCGTCTGCCCGCCGGTCATCGCGACCGCGCTGTTCACCAGCACCTTGAAGGTCATGTTGGCCTTGGACGCGACCGCGAAGCGCACGGTCAGCGACCCCGAATGCCCCCAGGTGCCGTCGCCGATATTGGCGAAGACGTGCTTCTCGCTGGTGAAGGGCGCCTGACCAAGCCAGGGCATGCCCTCGCCGCCCATCTGCGTGAACAGGTCGGAATTCCGATCCATGTTCTTCGCAAGGTAGTGGCAGCCGATGCCGGCGAGCGCGCGCGATCCCTCCGGCACCCGGGTCGAGGTGTTGTGCGGGCAGCCGGGGCAGAAATAGGGGTCGCGCAGATGCAGCGGCACCGTCTGCAGCGAGGCCAGCCGCTCGAGCTCCGCGATGCGGTCATGCAGCCGGTTGGTGCGCAAGGGCGCAGGCAACCGCGCGGCGAGCGCGCGCAGGATTTGCGCGATGTCGAGTTCCGTCAGGTCGGACAGCAGCGGGCGCCCGTTCTCGTCCTTCTTGCCGGTCACGCGCGGGCGCGTCGGCGCGTGGAACAGCGCGTCGCGAAGCTGCCACTCCACCATGGGGCGACGATCCTCGATGACGAGGATCTCCTCCAGCCCCTCGGCGAAGGCGCGCGCGGCCTCGGCGTCGAGCGGCCAGGCGAGCCCAACCTTCCAGATGCGCAGCCCATGTTCGCGCGCGAAGGCCTCGGTGATGCCAGCCTCCTCCAGCGCCTGGCGCAGCACCGCAAAGGCCTTGCCGCGCACGGCGATGCCGAAGCGGGCCTCCGGCGCATCCAGCACGATGCGGTCGATGTCGTTGGCGCGGGCGAAGGCAATGGCGGCCGGCAGCTTGAAGTGGCGCAGCCGTTCCTCCTGGGCGATCGGCGTGTCGCGCAGGCGGATATGCAGCCCGTCGGGCGGCATGAGCAGGCCGACCGGGTCGCGCGTCGCATAGCGTGCGGGGTCCAGCAGCACCGTCATCGATGCATCCATCGTGTCGGCGACGCATTTCACGCCCACCCACAACCCGGCGAAGCGCGACAGGGCGATGCCCTTCAGGCTGAAGGCCAGCACTTCCCCGACATCGGCGGGATCCAGCACCGGGATCTCCGCATCCATGAAGCTGACTTCGCAGCCCGAGGTGATGGTGGAGGATTTCGAGGATGGATCGTCGCCCGCCAGCGCGATCACGCCACCCTTTGGCGTCGTCCCGGCCGAATTGGCGTGGCGGAACACGTCGCCCGTGCGGTCAACGCCTGGCCCCTTGCCGTACCAGATGCCGAAGACGCCATCGACGGTCGCCCCCGGCGTCAGCCCGACCTGCTGGGACCCCCAGACGGCGGTGGCGGCGAGGTCCTCGTTCAGCCCCGGGGTGAAGACGATCCCATGTGCGCGCAGACGCTTCTGCTGGCGCCCCAGTTCCTTGTCGAAGCCGCCCAGCGGGGACCCGCGATACCCCGAGATGAACCCGCCGGTCTTCCAGCCGAGCGCGGCATCCATCTCCTGGCGCAGCATGGGCAGGCGGACCAGCGCCTGCGTGCCGGTCAGCAGCACCGGGGCGCCGGTCGCATCCCAGCGTTCCTCGAGCGTCGCGTCGGGTCGGATGATGCTGCCCATGGCGGTCATGTTGGGACTCTCCGGACATCCTGCCAATGGCAGAATGATGGAGCGACTGCCCCGGGCGATTATTCCGTTTTCTGTTGTGCAGCGCCGAAGGAACGGAACATCCTTCTGCCATGGACGCGACAGACAGACGGATCCTCCGTGCCCTCTCCCGCCGCGCGCGGCTGACCAATGCGGAGTTGGCCGAGGAGGTGGGGCTTTCCCCCTCCCCCTGCTGGACGCGGGTGAAGCGGCTGGAACAATCCGGCGTGATCGAGGGCTATCACGCGGTGCTGGACCAGGCCGCGCTGGGTCTGCCGGACACGGTGTTCCTGGAAGTGATGATGGAACGCCACGACGACGAGAATCTGAAGCGCTTCGAGGAAGCGGTGAGCGGCATCCCGGAAGTGCTGGAATGCTGGCTCGTGACCGGCGAATACGACTACATGCTGAAGGCCGCGGTGGGCGGCACGGCGGGGTATGAACGCCTGCTGCGGGAGAAGATCTACCGCCTGCCCGGCGTGCGCCACACGCGCACCGCCTTCACCTTGCGCTGCCTGAAGCGGGTGCTGTCGCCCGTGCCGTGACGGATCGCCGGCCGAGCGAGAGGATGACCACGCAAAGCCTGCGCAGCATCTGCTTCCTGGCCAGGTGCCGCAGTCGCCGCGCACGCCGGCGGTAATAGCTGATGTCCAACGCGCCGTTGGACGCCCGGCGTGGTCTGCGCATCGGACCCAGTGCCGTCATCGGCGTGCTCCTGCCCTCAGGGAACAAAAGATCGCGCAGCGCCTCGCACAGCGCTTTGAGAGCGGCGTGATTTTCCCTCCAGGCCCGCTTGATTCTGCGGCGGCACCGTCATCGGCCTGCTATCCCATCGCCGGGCTGGGGAGCGTGACATGCGGTTTCTGCTCGACGATGGCTGCGTGCTGGACGAGGAGCGGCGCGAATTGCGCCGCAACGGCACGCCCGTCCCCGTCGAACCCCAGGTCTTCGACCTTCTCGCCTGCCTGCTGCGCCACCGCGCGCGCGTCGTCACGCGCGACGACCTCCTCGCCATGGTCTGGGGCGGGCGCATCGTCTCGGATTCCACCCTCGCCAGCCGGGTGAACGCCGCCCGCCGCGCGATCGGGGACAGCGGCGACGCGCAACGGCTGCTGCGCACCATTCCCCGGCGCGGCTTCCGCTTCATCGGCCCCGTGCGCGAACTCGACGACAGCGACCCGCCATGGCCGGTCGACGCCCCGCACCAGGCGGTCACCTTCTGCCGGTCCGCCGATGGCGTGACGCTCGCCGTCGCCTCGGCCGGCGAGGGCCCGCCGCTGCTGCGCGCCGGCACCTGGCTGACCCATGTGGAACTCGACTGGCACAGCCCGCTCTGGTCGCCGCTGCTGCGGCGCCTGGCGGGGCGGCACCGCCTCATCCGCTATGACTCGCGCGGCAACGGCCTGTCGGACCGGGAGGTCGCGGAGATTTCCTTCGACGCCTTCCTGCGCGACATCGAAGCCGTGGCGGCATCCGTCGGCGAGGAAGCCTTCGCGCTGATGGGCGCTTCCCAGGGCGGCGCGGCAGCCATCGCCTATGCCGCCCGGCATCCCGCGCGCGTGTCCCGGCTGGTGCTCTGCGGCGCCTATGCCCGCGGACGCAACCGCCGCGGCATGCCGGTGGAGCGGGCGAAGGCACAGGCCCTGATGACGCTGATGCGCGAAGGGTGGGGCGATGAGCGCTCAGCCTTCATGCAGGCCTTCAGCTCGGTCTATCTGCCCCGGGGCACCCCGGAGCAGATCCGCTGGTGGACCGACCTCCAGCGCGCGACGACATCCGCCGATACCGCGATCCGCTTCCGCGAAGCCTGCGACGAGATCGACGTGTCGACCCTGCTCCCGCTCATCGAGGCACCGACACTGGTGCTGCACAGCCGCGGCGACACGGTCTCGCCCTTCGAGGAAGGCCGCCGCATCGCCGCCGCGATTCCGCGGGCCCGCTTCGTGGAACTGGACAGCGACAACCATGTGATCATGGAAGGCGAACCGGCCTGGTTCCATATGCTGGGGGAAATCGAGCGTTTCCTCGCCGCCGGGCAGCGGTGACGGGTCAGTGACCTTCCTGCTCGTCGTAATGCAGCTTGATCAGGTTGAACACGTTCAGGACGCCGAAGAACAACAGCCCCCAGCCGAAGATGGTGATGCCGACATCCCGCGCCGCCGCCGCCATGACCAGGCCGAGCAGCGCGAGCAGCCCGTAGAGGATGAAGAAGAAGATGCGGCCACCGGTCATTGCGGTGTCTCCTTGCGGGGTTTGTCGTCGAACAGGATGCGTGCGGCCGCACCGTCCAGGTCTTCGTATTGGCGCGACCGCAGCGCCCAGAGGAATCCCAGCAGCCCGATCAGGCCGAGGAGGAGGGACGCGGGAATGAGGTAGATCAGCACATCCATCGTGCTCACTCCTTGCCCGCGCGCAGCGCGTTCAGCACGACCACCAGGGAGGAGGAAGCCATCACCGCCGCCGCGATCAGCGGCGTGACGAGCCCCAGCGCCGCCAGCGGCACGGCGAAGACGTTATAGACCAGCGAGAAGCTGATATTCTCCCGCGCGATGGCCTGGGCCCGCCGTGCTATGCGGATCGCCGCCGGCAGGGCGGAGAGCCCTTCCCGCTGCAACACGAGATCCGATGCGGTCTGGGCGAGATCGGTCGCCCCGGCCGGGCTGGCGGAGACATGCGCCCCGGCGAGCGCCGCCGCGTCGTTGATGCCGTCACCGACCATCAGCGGATGCCGCCCCGCGGCTTTCAGCGCGGTGATGCGTGCCTGCTTCGCGGCCGGATCCACGGCCGAGCGCCATTCCCTGATGCCGGCCTGCCAGGCCACGGCCGCCACCGCGCCCTCGCCATCGCCGGAGAGCAGTTCCGCATCCAGCCCGAGGTCCGCGAGCGCCGCGACGGCCGCCGGCGCGTCATCCCGCATCCGGTCGGCGAAGCGGAAGAACACGGGTTCGGCATCGCCCTCACGGAAGACCAGCGTCATGCCATCCGCCGAAGGCGGCAGCCCGCAGAAGCCCTGCGAGCCCAACCGCGCCGCGCCCGCTTCCAGGCCCTGCCCCGGCACTTCCCGCACGTCCTCGGCAAGCTGCGCCTCCGGGCAGGCGCGTACCAGCGCCTGCGCGAGCGGATGGCGCGAGGCACGCGCGATCGACGCGGCGCGCGCCAGCACGGCGTCATCCTGCCCTTCCGGGATCAGCACCGGGCGGCCTTCGGTCAGCGTGCCGGTCTTGTCCAGCACGGCATGGTCAGCGGTCGCCAACCGCTCCAGCGCCGTCGCGGAGGTCACCAGCACGCCGCGCCGGAACAGCGCGCCGACCGAGACCACCTGCACCGCCGGTACCGCAAGCGCCAGCGCGCAGGGGCAGGTGATCAGCAGCACGCAGACGGCATTGACCAGCGCGACCTGCCAGGGCGCATCCAGCACGCCCCACCACACCGCGAAGGTCGCCGCCGCGACGGCATGCACCACCGGCACGTAGAAGCGCGAGGCGCGGTCCGCGATGGCGACGAAGCGCCCCTTGGCCTGCTCGGCGCGTTCCAGCAACCGCGCCATGGCGGCGAGCGAACCGTCCCGCGCCGCCGCCGTCACCGTCATGGTGAAGGCCGCGCCCATGTTCACCGCACCGGCCGGCAGCGCCTCGCCCGCGACGAAACGGCGCGGCATGCTCTCACCCGTCGTCGCGGCGGCATCGAGCAGCGCATCGGCCCCCGCCACGCCGTCGAGGCGCAGGCGCTCCCCCGCCGCGACAAGCACGCGATCACCCGCGGCGACGGCTTCCGCCTGCACCGCCTCCAGCCGCCCATCGGGCAGGAGGCGGCTGACCAGGCCTTCCTGCAACGCCAGCAGTTCCGCCACCGACTGCCGCGCCCGCCGTCGCGCCGCGCGGTCGAAGACACGGCCCGCGAGCAGCAGCGCCAGCAGCATCGTCGCGCCGTCGAACCAGGTATAGGGCCCGTTGCGCAGCGTCTCGGACAGCGACATCGCGGCGGTGGCCAGCACGCCGAGCGAGATGGCGAGGTCCATGCTCGGCCGGCCCGCGCGCAGCGCCCGCCAGGCCGAGACGTAGAACGGCATCCCCGCCACCAGCACCACCGGCAGGCCGATCAGCGCGGCCAGCCAGTGCAGCCCGTGCCGCAGCGACGGCCCCATATCCCCGCCGACCCAGACGGCGACGGAGATCAGCATGATGTTCATCGACCCGAAGGCCGCGATGCCGAGGGCGCGGATCAGCGCGCGGCCTTCGGTGTCCTCGGTCGCGCGCAGGCAGGCCGGCGACCACGGCGCGACACGGAAGCCAAGCCGCTGTAGCAGCGCCGTGAGGTCATTCGCCCGCGCCGCCTCTCCGCGCCAGGTCACGGTCAGCCGCCGCGCGGAGAGCGAAGCGCGCGCCGACAGCACATCCGCCTCCGCTGCCAGCGCCTGTTCCACCAGCCAGACGCAGGCCCCACAGGTCAGGCCCGAGACAATCAGCTCGAGCCGCTGCGTCCCGTCCCGCTGCGCCGTGACGAAGGGCGCGAGGTCTAGCCCCGGCGCCAGCGCCTCCGGCCGCAGCGCGCCCGCCTCCGTCTCCCGCCGTCCGTAGAAGGTGCTGAGGCCGAGGCCGGCGACCAGCGCGTGCGCGCCCTCGCAACCCGTGCAGCAGAAGCGGTCCTGCCCCGGTGCGAGGCGCGCGCCGCAATGCGCGCAGCCGGCGACCGAGACCGCGTCCGAGGCGACGGGGCGGGCAGGCGCGATCAGGCTCACCGCACGATCACCCGCTGGCGGATATCGAAAGGTGTTTCGTTCGGGCCGTAAAGGGTCAGCCGCGCCTCCCACTGGCCGCGTTCGGGCGGCTGCACCTCGGCGATCCAGCGCCCGCCTCCGCGCGGACCGAAGGCGAGCGGCACCTCCGCCCCTTCCAGGGGGCGCCGCAACACGCCCTCGACGCGACCGGGCACGGGCCGGCCCTCGCGATCGGTGGCCACCAGCGTCAGCGAACCGCCCGACAGCGTCACCGTCGCGCGCCAGCCGAGCGCATCCTGCCGCGCCGCCTCGGCCAGCACGTCATTGTACTGGCGCCCCTGCTCATAGGCGCGCGAGACGGTCACCCCCGTGAAGGTGCTGATCGCGAAGTAGATCAGCACGCCGTTCACCGAGAAGATCACCACGAAGGCGCCGAAAAAGGCCCAAGGGATCCAGCGGCTGCGGCGGGGATCGAACGGCGCCTGTTCCATGCTGAGGCTCATGGCTTGGGTCCCAGGAAGTTGCTCGACCGGCTGGCCTCCGCGCGGCCTTGCGCATCGACCAGCCGGAAGCTGACGGGCGTGTCCTCGGCAATGCGCTGGCCGTGCGGGACGGTGATGAAGACGCGGTACTGCGCGATGCCATCAGCGCGGCGATGGAGCAGCGGGCGGCCCTGCGCGTCGTTGTCGACGTCCTGCACGGTCATGCGGAAGCCTTCGGGCGCCTGCAGCACTAGGGCGAGCGGCGCTTCCTCGCGCGTCTTGTTCACGATCTTGATGGTGTAGGCATTGCGCACCGAGCCATCCGACAGCCGCACGAAGAGCGGCGCGCGGTCGCGCAGCACCGTCACATCCAGCGTCGACCGCATCATGAAGGCGCCGAGCATCACCAGCGCGACCACGCCGAGCGCACCGGCATAGAAGATGGTGCGCGGGCGGATGAAGCGCGGGGTCTGGCGCGCCGCCATGCCGGCCGCGTAGCGGTCCGGCCCCGGCATCATGCCGGCGGTCGCGGCCTCGGAGGCGGAAAGGTTCTTCAGCGTCTCGAAGGCGATCAGCCCCTTGGGGCGATTCAGCTTGCCCATCACGCTGTCGCAGGCATCGACGCACAGCCCGCAGCCGATGCATTCGAGCTGCTGCCCGTCGCGGATGTCGATGCCGGTGGGGCAGACATGCACGCAGGCATAGCAATCGACGCAATCGCCCACGCCTTCGGCCTTCGCCTTGCCGCGTGGTTCGCCGCGCCAGTCGCGATAGGTGACGACCAGGGAGTTCTCGTCGAGCATCGCCGCCTGGAAGCGCGGCCAGGGGCACATGTAGGTGCAGACCTGCTCGCGCGCCCAGCCGGCGAGCAGATAGGTCGTGCCGGTGAACAGCGCGAAGAAGACATAGACCTCGAGGCTCGCGCGGCCGGTCAGCAGTTCCACCGTCACGGTCGGCGCGTCGACGAAGTACATCACCCACGCACCGCCGGTCGCCGCGGCGATCAGCAGCCAGACGCCGTGGGTCAGCCCCTTGCGTGTCCAGTAGTTCGCGTTGTGTGGCCCCTGGTCGAGCTTCATCCGCGCATTGCGGTCGCCCTGGATCCAGCGTTCCACCCACATGAACAGGTCGGTCCAGACCGTCTGCGGGCAGGTGAAGCCGCACCACAGGCGCCCGAACAGCGAGGAGACGGCGAACAGCGCGAAAGCGGCCAGGATCAGCGCGCCGGCGAGGAAGTAGATCTCCTGCGGCCAGATCTCGACCCAGAAGAGGAAGATGCGGGCGTTGGTGATGTCCACCAGGACCGCCTGGTCGGGCACGCCCGGCCCGCGGTCCCAGCGCAGCCAGGGCACGACGTAGTAGAGCACGAGGCAGAGCGCGAGCAGCGTCCACTTGACCGAGCGGACCTTGCCGAGGACCCGCTTCGGATAGACCTTCTGCCGCGCCGCATAGAGCGGCTGCGCGGCCGCGGAGGCGGGTGCCCCCATCGGCCGGCCAGCCTTGGCCCGGTGCGGGGCCTCGACCTCGGACGTCATCTTCCCACTCCCGTCCGGCAAGGGTCATTCACCCCCGCCCAGAGAATGCACGAATACCGCCAGCATGTTGACCACGGCGGGGTCGAGGCGACCCTGCCAGGCCGGCATCACGCCAAGGCGCGGGTTGCGCACCATCGCGATGATGTCCGCCTTGCCACCGCCATAGAGCCACACCTGGTCGGCCAGGCTCGGCGCACCGAACTCGCGGTTCCCCTGCCCGTTGTCGCCGTGGCAGGAGGCGCAGTTTTCCGCGAAGATGGTCCGCCCGCGTTCCACCGCGGCCGGATCATTCGCCCGGCCCGACAGTGACAGCACGAATTCGGCGACATCGCCGATCTGCGGGTTGGTCAGCATGCCATCCACCCCGAAGCGCGGCATGACGGAGGTCCGCGCCGCGTCGTCCTCGGTGTTGCGGATGCCATGCGCGATGGTCTGGTGGATCGCGGCGAGCGAACCGCCCCACAGCCAGTCGTCATCGACCAGCGCGGGGAAGCCGCCCGGCGCGCCCTGCCCGCCCGCGCCGTGGCAGCCGGCACAGTTGTTGGCGAAGGCGACGCGCCCGCCGGCGAGCGCGAAGGCGCGCATCTCCGGGTCGGCGACGATCTGCGCCGGGGTCGCCGCGCGCAGCCGCGCCATCATCGGCGCGTTGCGCGCATTGGCCTCGGCGACGTCGGCGACGATCGCCTCGCGCGCCACCCAGCCGGTGGTCCCGCGCCAGAACGGCAGGGACGGATACAGCACCATCCACACCACGGCGAAGGCGATCGAGGCATAGAAGGTCCACAGCCACCATTTGGGCAGCGGCGTGTTGAGCTCCTTCAGCCCGTCCCATTCATGGCCGGTGGTCTCCCGCCCGGTCACGGCATCCTTTTCGATCTTCGTCGGCATCCTCGGATGCTCCTCAGCGTCCGCTCTCGGCGGAATCGGTGTCGCGCAGGGGAATGTCGGCCTGGGCCTGGTAATAGGCCTTCTTCGACGGGCGCATGACGAACCACAGCATCCCGAGGAAGAGGACGAAGAACCACACGACCCAGAGGGAGCGCAGCGTCGGCAGGTTGTCGATCAGCGTCTGCATCGCATCCTCCTCACTGCTGGCGCATCTGCGCCGGCGTCACGTCGCGGAAGTCGACGAGAGTGCCGAGCATCTGCAGATAGGCGACGAGGGCGTCCATCTCGGTCACCACCGCCGGATTGCCGTCGAAATTGCCCTGCCGGGCGCGGGCATAGCGGCCCTGGAAGCCGGCGGCATCGGCCTCCGGGTTCGCCTGGGCGCGCAGATCGGCCGCGGCATTGGCGATCATCTCGTCGGTGTAGGGCACGCCCACGATGCGCAGTGCCCGCAGCCGGTCCTGGATGTTCCCCGCATCGAGCGGCCGGTCGAGGAAGGCGTAGGGCGGCATCACCGAGGCCGGCACCACGGCGCGAGGGGACCGCAGATGCGCCGCATGCCAGTCATCCGAATAGCGCCCGCCGACGCGCGCGAGGTCCGGCCCCGTGCGCTTCGACCCCCATTGGAAGGGATGGTCGTACATGCTCTCCGCCGCGAGGCTGAAATGGCCGTAGCGCTCCAGCTCGTCGCGGAAGGGGCGGATCATCTGGGAGTGGCAGAGGTAGCAGCCCTCCCGCACATAGATGTCGCGCCCCGCCTGTTCGAGCGGCGTGTAGGGCCGCATACCCTCCACGCGCTCGATGGTCGTCTCGACGGCGAAGAGGGGCACGATCTGCACCAGACCGCCGATCGAAACGGTGATCAGCGTCAGCACCGCCATCAGGACGACGTTGCGCTCGATGACGCCGTGGTCGCGAAGCCAGTTGAACATGGCGCGGCCCTCCTTATTCCGCCGCGACGGCGATGGCGGAAGCCGGCGCAGTCTCAGGCTCGGCGGCCTCGCTGCTGGAGACGGTCTTCCAAAGGTTGAAGCACATGATCAGCGCACCGGAGAGGTAGAGGACCCCGCCCAGCATGCGGATCACGTAATAGGGGTGCATCGCTTCCACCGTCTCGACGAAGGAGTATTGGAGGAAGCCGAGCTCGTCATAGGCGCGCCACATCAGCCCCTGCATGATGCCCGACACCCACATGGCGGTGATGTAGAAGACGATGCCGAGGGTCGCGAGCCAGAAGTGCCAGGCGATCAGCTTCTCGCTCCAGATCGCCTTCTTCTTCCACAGCACGGGGAACAGGTAGTAGATCGCGCCGAAGCTGATGAAGCCGACCCAGCCCATCGCGCCCGAATGCACGTGGCCGATGGTCCAGTCGGTGTAGTGCGACAGGCCGTTCACCGCGCGGATCGACATCACCGGCCCCTCGAAGGTCGACATGCCGTAGAAGCCAACGGCGGTGACCGAGAAGCGCAGCGCCGCGTTGGTGCGCAGCTTGTCCCACGCGCCCGACAGCGTCATGAGCCCGTTGATCATGCCGCCCCAGGACGGCATCCACAGCATGACCGAGAACACCATGCCGAGCACCTGCGCCCAGTCCGGCAGCGCGGTGTAGTGCAGGTGGTGCGGGCCGGCCCAGATGTAGAGGAAGATCAGCGTCCAGAAGTGCACGATCGACAGCCGGTAGGAATAGACCGGCCGATCCGCCTGCTTCGGGATGAAGTAGTACATCATCCCCAGGAACCCGGCGGTGAGGAAGAAGCCCACCGCGTTGTGGCCGTACCACCACTGGATCATCGCGCCCTGCACGCCCGCGGGCGCCGAGTAGGACAGCGACGACCCCAGGCTGACCGGTATCGAGATGTTGTTGCCGATGTGCAGCATGGCGATGGTGATGATGAAGGCGAGGTAGAACCAGTTCGCCACATAGATGTGCGGCTCGCTGCGCTTCACGATCGTGCCGCCGAAGATGATCAGATAGGCGACCCAGACCAGGGTGAGCCAGAGGTCCACATACCACTCGGGCTCGGCATATTCCTTGCCCTGGGTAATGCCGAGCACGTAGCCCAGCGCCGCCATGACGATGAAGAACTGGTAGCCCCAGAAGAGGAACCAGCCGGCCTCCTCCCCGCCGAACAGGCGCGCGCGGCAGGTCCGCTGCACGACGAACAGGCTGGTGCCGAGCAGGGCGTTGCCGCCGAAGGCAAAGATCACCGCGCTGGTGTGCAGCGGGCGCAACCGACCGAAGGTCGTCCATTCCAGGTCGAGGTTCAGGAGCGGGAAGGCAAGCTGGGCGGCGATCACCACGCCGACCAGGAAGCCCACCACGCCCCAGAAGGCGGTGATCGCCGCGAAGGCGCGCAGCGGCGCCTCGACATAGTCGACCTCCCGCACCCCCGTCGCCTGCCCTGGAGCCAGGGCGGCGGTTGCCGTTGCTGCTGCCACGACCAAAATCTCCCCAAGCGGCGGCACGGCGGAGTCGCCACGCGCACCATGATCGGCAATGAATAAGGGGAGCCCTGGCGCCGTCCTTGATTCGAATCAAGCTGGCGGCGCGTACAACGGGGCTATGGGTTGGAACGTTACAGGGCGGAAAAGCCCTGGGGGAAAGGTCCGTCATGACGAGCGACGCGGAATCCGTTGCCCGCCCCGCAGCCATTGTCACTGCGGTGCCGCCGGACCGGCCATGGTCGTGGCTGACCGAAGGCTGGCGCGACCTGCGGGCCAACCCCCAGTTCGGGTTCTTCTATGGCGGGGCGTTCACCGCGGCCGGCTGGGCGTTGGCGCTGCTGCTCCTCTGGGCGCGCACGGCCTGGGCGATCCTGCCGGCCTCGGCCGGATTCTTCATGGTGGCGCCATTGCTCGCCGCCGGGCTCTACGAGGCTTCACGCCTGCGCGAGGCCGGGCAGCCCGTCACCTTCGCCGCCTGCCTGGCCGGCTTCACGCGCAATGGCGGGCAACTCGCCTTCATGGGGGTCGTGCTGCTGCTGCTGCACCTGTTCTGGATCCGGCTGGCGGGGCTGATCTTCGCGCTGATGTTCGGGCTGGGCTTCTCCCCGCCGCTCGAGGACCTGCCCATGGCCATGCTGCGCTCGCCCATGCTGCTGCCCTTCCTGATCGTCGGCACGGCGGCGGGGGCGGTGCTGGCGGGCGTGGCCTTCGCCATCTCCGCGGTGTCGATCCCGATGCTGGTGGATCGGCCGGAGGCCTCGGCTTTCGAGGCGATCGCGGTGTCGCTCCGTGCCGTGGCCGCCAACCCGGCGGCGATGGTGTTCTGGGCCGGGCTGATCGTGGTCTTCACGGCGATGGCGATGGTGCCGTTCTTCCTGGGGCTGGCGCTGGTGATCCCGCTGGTGGGTCATGCGACCTGGCACGCCTATCGGGACCTGGTGCGATAGGCGCCCGGCGCGTCAGGCGACGACCCGCACCGCCATCGCCGCCAGCATGACCCCATTCAGGATGAAGAGCGCGGCACCAGCGACCCGCATCCCCGGCCCGGCCCGCCGCCCGAAGAAGCGCCCGAGCAGCGCGACGCCCATCAGCGCCGGCATGGTCCCCGCCACGAAGGCCGCCATGGCGAGCGCACCGCCCAGCACGGACCCGGTCGCCGCCGCCCCGGCCAGCGCGCCATAGAGCAGGCCGCAAGGCAGCGCGGACAGCATAAGCCCCAGCGCCACGCCGCGCAGCCCGGTGGGCGCGGCGATCAGCGCACCCAGATGCCGTTCCAGCGCCCCCGGCAGCCGCGGCGCCGGCAGCTTCGGCAGCAGGGCGGCAATCCGCGCCGAGGCCTGGGCGAACATCAGCAGCGCCGCCGCCGCCAGCAGCCCGGCCAGCACGAAGCGGAACCCGGTGCCGAAGGCGATCACGCCGGCCAGCCCGCCCGCCGCGGCACCCAGGGCGCCGTATCCGACGGCGCGGCCCAGGTGGTAGGGCAGCAGCGCCGCGCCCGACAGCCGCGCAACCCAACCGCCGCCCGCGGCCCTGTCAGCCACGGCCGCCGCCTGGGCGATCACGAAAGGTCCGCACATCCCGGCACAATGCGTCGCCCCGCCGGCCAATCCCGCCAGGAACAACGCCGACATCACCGCCGCCAGCCCACCCGGCCCGAGCGCCGTCAGGTCGTGCAGGCAACTCGCCAGGAAATCCATGCCGGGCATTCTAGCACGGCGCACCCGGCCTGACTTGTCCTGCCGCAAGCCCTCGTCAGCCGGCGCGCCAGGGACTACACGCGAAGAACCATGCTTCCCCTCGCCCTCACCATGGGAGAACCCGCCGGCATCGGCGCGGAGATCGCGGCCGGCGCCTGGTCCGCGCTGCGCGGCTCCGGTCCGGCCTTCTTCCTGATCGACGACGCGACGCGGCCCTTCGGCGTGCCGATCCGCGCCATCGCCACGCCGGAGGAGGCCGCCGGCGTCTTCCCGCAGGCCCTGCCCGTCCTGCATCGCCCCCTGCCTCATCCGCCCGTGCCCGGGCGGCTCGACCCGGCCAATGCCGGGGCGGTGATCGCCGCCATCACGGAAGCGGTGGATCTGGCGAAAGCGGGCCGCGCCGCCGGCGTCGTGACCAACCCGATCCAGAAATCCGTGCTGACCGCCGCCGGGTTCAAGCACCCGGGCCATACCGAATATCTCGGCGAGATCGCCGGCACCGGCGTCCCGCCCATCATGATGCTGGCGAGCGAGGAACTCCGCGTCGTCCCCGTCACCGTTCATGAGGCGCTCAGGACGGCGATCGCGCGGCTGACGCCGGACATGATCGTCGAGACCGCCCGCATCACGGCCCAGGCGCTGCGCGAGGAATTCGGCATCGCGAAGCCGCGCCTCGCCATCGCCGGGCTGAACCCCCATGCCGGGGAGGCCGGCACCATGGGGCGGGAGGACATCGAAATCGTCGCCCCCGCCATTGCCGCGCTACAAGCCGAAGGCATCGCCGCGCGCGGCCCGATGCCGCCGGACACCATGTTCACCGCGCTGGCGCGCCCGACCTACGACGCGGCGATCTGCCTCTATCACGACCAGGCGCTCATCCCGATCAAGACGCTGGACGTGGCCGGCGGGGTAAATGTGACGCTCGGGCTGTCCATCGTGCGGACCAGCCCGGACCATGGCACCGCGCTCGACATCGCGGGGACGGGCAAGGCGGATCCGTCCTCGCTCATCGCGGCGATCCGCATGGCGGCGCTGATGGCGTCGCGCCGGGCCGGCATGGCGCCGGCCGGGTGGCAACCCATCGCGACCGCCCCGCGCGACGGCACGCGCATCCTGCTGAGCGATGGCGAGGTCGTCACCGGCGGCCGCTGGGTGATCGGCACGCGCTATTCCGGTGCGGCGG
Organism: Roseomonas sp.; assembly: GCA_041914265.1. Classification (GTDB taxonomy): domain Bacteria; phylum Pseudomonadota; class Alphaproteobacteria; order Acetobacterales; family Acetobacteraceae; genus Neoroseomonas. The sequence goes on along the minus strand of JAYSDS010000012.1, from coordinate 28,404 downwards.
AAATACCCGTCGAGCTCTTCGTCGCCGACAGCGGCAATGACGTGGATTGGAAGGGCGGGCCGGATATCCGCGAACCGCTCTACTGGCAGCCCCTGCCGCCGCCGCCCAAGAGGACCGCATGACGCATCTCGATTTCTCGGTGAACGTCGATCACGTGGCGACGCTGCGCAATGCGCGCGGCGGCAGCTTCCCCTGCCCCGTCGAGGCCGCCCGTGTCGTGGTCGCCGCCGGCGCCGATGGCGTGACGATGCATCTGCGCGAGGATCGCCGCCACATCCGCGACCGCGATGTCGAGCGCGTGCGCGCCGAGATCGCCGCCCCGCTGAACTTCGAGATGGCCGCGACCGAGGAAATGGTCGCCTTCGCCGAACGCATCCGCCCGCCCTATTGCTGCCTGGTGCCGGAGAAGCGGGCCGAGCTGACGACAGAAGGTGGGCTCGACGTGCTGCGGGCCACGCCTTTCCTGAAGGAAGCCATCGACCGGCTGCGCGCGGCCGAGGTGCGCGTGTCCATCTTCATCGAAGCCGATCCGGCGCAGATCGACGCCGCCGCGCGGCTCGGCGCGCAGGCGATCGAGCTGCACACCGGCAGCTATGCCGAGGGTCCGGTCGAGAATCGCGCCGCGCAGCTCGCCAGGCTCAAGGCCGGCGCGGAAGCGGCGAAGGCGGCGGGGCTGCTCTGCCATGCCGGGCATGGCCTGACCTACGACACGGTCGGGCCCATCGCCGCATGGGCGGAAGTGACCGAGGTCTCGATCGGCCACTTCCTGATCTCGGAATCCGTCTTCGAGGGGCTGGAGGCGACGGTGAAGCGTTTCCGCGCCATCATGAACGCCGCGCGCAACGGATAAGGAAACGCCCATGCCCACGCTGACCGTCGATGGCTACCCGCTCTCCTATGCCGAGGCCGGGTCCGGCCCGCCGCTGCTGATGATCCACGGCACGCTCGGTGACCAGCGGAGCTGGGGCGGGCAGATGGAAGCCTTCGGCGCCAAGTACCACGCCATGGCAGTCAGCCTGCGTCATTGCTGGCCCGGCGAGTGGCGCGATGGCGGCGACTTCACCATCGCGCGCCACACCGCCGACATCGCGGAATTCATCAAGGGCCTCGGCGAAGGTCCCGTGCGGCTGATCGGGCATTCGCGTGGCGGGCACATCACCTTCCGCGTCGCCCAGCACCACCCGCAGCTCATCGACACGCTGGTATTGCTGGAACCGGGCGGGGAGCTGGATGCGAGCCTCGGCGGCGCGCCGCCCGCCGGGAAGCAGGGTGCGGCCTTCTCCTCCGCCGCCGCGCTGATCGCCGAAGGGAAGATCGAGGAAGGCCTGACCGTCGTCGCCGAGCACACCGGCGGCCCCGGCGCGTGGGCGAAGCGGTCCGAGGCGCGCAAGACGGTGAACCGTGACAATGCGCGGACGCTCCTCGGCCAGGTCAACGAGAACCGCCAGCCCTACAGCCGCTCCGAAGCCGAAGGCATCCGCATCCGCACCCTGCTGGCCGGCGGGGACCGCTCCCAGCCACAATTCGGGCGTATCCTCGATGCGCTGGAAGGCGCGATGCCGAATGCGACGCGGGTGACCGTCCCGAACGCCGCGCACAGCGTCCAGGCGGACAACCCGGCCGCCTTCAATGCCGCCGTCCTGTCCTTCCTGGAAAACCGTTGACGGCCGCCGCCGACGACGCGACCATTCCGCCCATGCGAACGCGCCCCGCCACCCTGACACTGCGACGCCGTCGTCCCGCGACGGCAATGCGGTGGCGCGCGCCCGAACCGAAGACGCGAGGCATGTATCCGGGCTGACAACCCGGCGGCCTCTCTCCCGTCTCTCCGGCGCCCCGCCCACCGCAAGGTCGGCGGGGTTTTTCATGTCCACCGCACCAGGACACGACCCATGGCAGCACCTCCATCCACGGCCCTGCGCCGCGCCACCCCGGCCGATGCCGGAGAGATCCGCGCCATCACGCGCGCCGCCTATGCGCGATGGGTGCCGGTGATCGGCCGCGAGCCACTGCCCATGCAGGCCGACTACCATGAGGCGCTGGGCAGGCACCGCTTCGACCTGCTGCAGCGCGGCGCCCACATCCTCGCCCTGATCGAGACGGCGCCGCGCGAGGACTATCTCTGGATCGAGAACATCGCCGTGCGCCCCGAGGAACAAGGCGCCGGGCTGGGCCGACGGCTGCTCGACCACGCGGAAGCCTTGGCGCGGGATGCCGGACTCGGCGAGACACGGCTGCTGACGAACCAGGCCTTCGCGACGAATGTCGCGCTGTACGAACGTTGCGGCTACCGCGTCACGGCACGCGCCGAGTTCATGAACGGCGTGACGGTGTTCATGTCGAAGCGGATCGGCTGAGAGGTTTCCCCGGCAGAGGCCGGAGTACTTCCGCTGCGGGAATTGGAGGGGCGTTGCCCCTCCAAGCCACCCCAGCAAAGGCCGAAGGGCCTTTGCAAACCTCAACTTGGCGCCGTGCATCATGGGTAGAATGATGCTGAAATCCGTTCTTGCGCCCGAAGCGCGCTGCGAGGATTCGGCATGGACGTCGCGCCGGGCGCCAAGTGCCGGCGGTCCAGGCGACACCGTGGCCGGGGGATCCCATCGACGGTGTGCAGCAACGCCGACGGGATCCCGGCGGGGTGGTCCGGAGGGGCAGAGCCCCTCCGGTTTCCCCGCAAAGGGCCTTCACCGGGAATCAGCCCGGACCCGCCTGTTGCGCTTCGTCGCACCCCGCGCCGTCATCGCGTGGCATTCTCGCCTGCCCTCGCCATGGAGTCCCCCCTGTTGCCGCGTCTTGCGTTCCTTCTCGCCGCGCTTCTTCTTGCCGTTCCTGCCGCGGCGCGGGAGCGGCCGCGCGACCAGGCCGCCCGCCGCCAGGCTGCCGCGCAACAGATCGCCCCCCTGCCTGGCACCCAGCGGGTGGAGATCCCCTTCGACGGCGCCACGCGCAGCTACCTGCTGCATCTGCCGCGCGTCAGCCGTGGCGACCGGCCGCTGATCCTCGTCTTCCACGGCCTCGGCGGGCAGGGTGCGCAGGTGGAGCGGCTCTCGCGCTTCACCGCGATCAGCGAGGAACAGGGCGTGATCGTCGCCTATCCGAACGGGACGGATGGCATGTGGAGCGTGCTGCGCGACCCGCGCACCGAGATCGCCTTCGTCCGTGCCGTGGTTCAAGACGTCGCCCGGCGCGCGCCGGTCGACCGCCGGCGCATCTTCGCGGCGGGCCTATCCAATGGAGCGATGATGGCGGCGGCGCTGGGTTGCTTCGCACCCGATCTCGTCGCCGGGGTGGGGTTGGTGTCCGGCGGCTATGTCGCGCCCTGCCACAACCATCCGCACGCGCCGGCCATCCTGTTCAATGGCACGGCCGATTCCATGCTGCCCGTCGAAGGCCGCCGGCTGCTGATGCCGGTCCGGGACTTCGCGCGCGCCTTGGGCTCGGGCCCTGATTGCCGCGCGGCGCCGGAACCGCTGCCCCCGGTCGCGGGCACCCAACCCATCCGCTACGCCTGCGGCGGGGCGGAAGCCCTGCTGTGGACCATCCCGGGCGGCAACCATGGCTGGCCGGGCGGCCCGGGCGGCGCGCCCCAGCCCGATGCGACGCGCGAGATCTGGCGCTTTTTCGAAGCCCTCAGGTGAGGAGCTTCCAGAACATCCGCAGGCTGGTGATGAGCAGGAAGGCGCCGAAGGCGCGCTTCAACCAGATCGGCGGGATGGTGTGCGCGAGGTGCACGCCCCAGGGCGTGGCGATCAGCGAGGTCGGCACGATCAGCGCGAAGCCGACCAGGTTCACGTAGCCCAGCGAAAACGGCGGCAGCAGCGGGTTGCCCCAGCCGCCCAGGATGAAACCGATCGTCGCCGGGATCGAGATGATCAGCCCGAAGGCGGAAGACGTCGCGACCGCGGAGCGGATCGGCACGCCGCACAGCGACAGGATCGGCACGCCAAGCGTCCCGCCGCCGATCCCCATCATCGCGCTGATGCCGCCGATGCCGAGGCCGATGGTCTGGCGCCCCGCACCGGTCGGGACGCTGCTGGTGATCTTCGAATCGACGCCCGACAGCCCCATGTTCAACGCGACCAGCAGAGCGACCACGGCGAAGACCAGCGTCAGCCCGTCGCCGTGGACATAGACGGCGAGCGCCGTGCCGAGCGCCACGCCGACCAGCATGGACGGCCAGATGCTGCGCAGCAGCGATACATCCATCGCGCCCTTCGCATGATGCTTGCGCGCAGACTGGATCGAGGTCGGGATGATCGTCGCGAGCGACGTCGCCACCGCGAGCTTCATCTGGATCACTTCGGGAATGCCGAAGAGCGGGAAGACGTTGAACAGCAGCGGCACGATCACGATGCCCCCGCCGACGCCGAGCAGCCCGGCGAGCGTGCCCGAGACGAGCCCGGTCACCGCCATGGCGGCGGCCAGCCCGAGAAGCCAGATCGGGTCGTTCAGATGTTCCATGTCGGGGCGGGTCCGGGATGGGCGGGAAGTGCTGCCTGTGGCATACACGCTGGCCCCAGCAGCGTCACCCCGCCTTGCCCTTCATCACCGAGCCCTGGTTCTACGTGCTTGCCATTCCGGCCGTGCTGATCACCGGCATCAGCAAGGGCGGCTTTGCGGGCGGTGCGGGGAACCTGCTGGTGCCGCTGATGGCGCTGGTTGTCCCGGCCCCGATCGCGGCCGGCATCGCATTGCCGCTGCTCTGCGCCATGGACGTGTCTGGGTTGAAGGCCTGGTGGGGCCGCTGGGACAAGCGGGAGATGCGCGTGCTGGTGCCCGGCGCGCTGCTGGGCATCCTGCTCGGCGCTCTCGCCTTCCACGCCTTCTCCGACCGCGCGATCAAGGCGATGGTCGGCGTCACCACGCTCGTCTTCCTCGCCCGCACGCTGTGGCTGCGGCGGCATGCGGAACCGCCGCCGCCCGCGCCGCATGACCCGGTGAAGGGGTCGATCTGCGCGGCGGCGTCCGGCTTCACCAGCACCATCGCGCATGCGGGTTCGCCGCCGCTCGCGATCTACATGTATCCGCGCCGCCTCGAACGGCAGGTGATGGCGGCGACCACGGTCGTCTTCTTCGGCATCGTCAACTACGTGAAGCTGGTGCCGTACTACCTGCTGGGGAATCTCTCGGCCGCGAACCTGTCGACGAGCCTGGTTCTGCTGCCGCTCGCGCCCGTGGGCGTCTATCTCGGCATCTGGCTGCAGAAATACGTATCCGACGCGCTGTTCTACAAACTGCTCTACGCGCTGCTGCTGCTGACCGGCGTGAAGCTGACCTGGGATGGGATCTTCGCATGAGTGGATCGGTGCGCGTGCTGGGCGTGCTCGGCGGCATGGGGCCGCTGGCCGGGGCAACCTTCATGCAACGGCTGACGCTGCTGACGCCGGCCGAACGTGACCAGGACCATATCCCGTCGATCCTCTGGTCCGATCCTCGCGTGCCGGACCGCACCGCGGCGCGACTGGCCGGCGGGGAGGATCCGCTGCCCTGGCTGCTGCGCGGCATCCGGGGGCTGGAGGCTGCTGGCTGCGGCGCCATCGTCATCCCCTGCAACACCGCCCATGGCTGGTTCGAAGGGATGCAGGAGGCGACGCCCCTGCCCATCCTGCACATCGTCCATGCGGCGGCCGATGACCTGCTGCGCCAGGGTATCGCCAACGGCACCATCGGGCTGATGGCGACCACCGGCACGCTGGCGATGCGGCTGTATCAGGAACGGCTCGCCGCGCGCGGCTATGACTGCCTGGTGCCCTCGGATGAGGAGATGACGCGCATCGTCATGCCGTCGATCGGGCTGGTGAAGGCGAACCGCGTCTCCGAGGCTTATGCCCCGCTCGCCGAAGTGGCGCGGCGACTGGTGGAACGCGGTGCGCGCGCCGTGGTGCTGGGCTGCACGGAGATCCCGCTCGGCATCGCGGCCGGACCCGCCCTGCCCTTCCCGGTGGCGGACACCATCGACGCGCTGGCACGCGCGGCCATCGCCTGGGCGCGGCCGGCGGCGTAGCCTATCGCCGCGCCTGCTCCATCTCGCGCTGGAGGAAGAAGTTCAGCACGGTGCGCAGGGCGGCGATGGCGGCGAGCTTGCCGATCTCATCCCAGCCCGGCGCGATGGCGGTGCGCAGGATGTCGGCCGCGAGCGCGAATTCCAGCGCCAGCATCAGCCAGCGCGCGAGATGCAGCCGAACCGCGTCGCTGCGCAGATCGTCAGCACCGCCGAAGAAGGCGCGCAGGAAGCCGATCACGGCCTGGGTGACTGCGAGTGCCACGACCAGCACCGCCGCGGCCTCCACGGCGATGGCGACCCATTCGGTGATGCCCAGGATCAGGTCGTGCATTCGCTGCCGGTATCACGGCCCGGCACCCGTGTCGCCTGACGATCGGACGGGCGGCCCTGCATCGGCCGAGAAGCGCAAGGCGCGACCGCGCCAACAATTGTCCCCGGTGCCGCAGCACGGGGCGCGAGGGCAAGCCCCGGCGCCCATCGTCTGAGGGACACGATAAAACTCCGCAGGAATCGCCTGCGAGGACCCCTACGGACAGTCGCAGCCGTCGGTCGGGCCCGTGTCCTCGCGGATGATGTGATGGTCGATCCATTCGGCCACCAGCCGCTGCGCCTCGTTCACCGAGGATTCGGGATGATGGATCCGGTATAGCGCCGTACAGGCGCGGAAGGCCGGCATGTCGCCATTGCCCTGTTCGCGAAGCTCGCGATAGGCCGTAACCACGGCGCGTTCGCAGCGTCGCGCGATGTGGCTGAAATCCCGGCCCATGGACTGCTCCTCGCGGCGGCTGTTGAGAGTCATTCGCAACTACAGATGAGAATCGTTCTCAAATGCAAGCCTAGGTTAGCGTCAGCATCGCTGCCATTCAAGCGGGTGACGCTTCAACACCACGGTTTGAAGCGCCACCCGTGGCGTCAGGAACCCTGCGCCACCGCCTCGGCGATCGCCTTGCCCACATCCACCGTGCCGGCCTGCCCGCCCATGTCGCGCGTGCGCGGCCCGCCCTCGGCCAGCAGGCGCTCGATGGTCTGCACGATGCAGTCCGCCGCTTCCTTCTCGCCGAGATGCTCGAGCATCATCGCCCCCGACCAGATCTGACCGATCGGATTCGCGATCCACTTGCCCGCGATGTCCGGCGCCGAACCGTGCACGGGCTCGAACATCGACGGATGATCCTTCTCCGGGTTGATGTTCGCGCTTGCCGCGATGCCGATCGACCCCGCCACCGCCGGGCCGAGATCCGACAGGATGTCCCCGAACAGGTTCGATCCCACCACCACGTCGAACCAGTCCGGATGCTGGACGAAATGGGCGCAGAGGATGTCGATGTGGAACTGGTCCGTCGTCACCTCGGGGTAGTTCTTCGCCATCGCGTCGAAGCGTTCGTCCCAGTACGGCATGGTGAAGGTGATGCCGTTCGACTTCGTCGCGCTCGTCACCTTCTTCCGCTTGCGCGTCATCGCCAGCTCGAAGGCGTATTTCATGATGCGGTCGCAGCCGATGCGCGTCAGCACCGTCTGCTGGGACACGAATTCCCGGTCCGTGCCGGGGAACATCTTGCCGCCGATCGAGGAATACTCGCCCTCGGTATTCTCGCGCACCACGTAGAAGTCGATGTCCTCCGGCCCGCGATTGGCCAGCGGCGACTTCGACCCGGGCAGCAGCTTGCAGGGACGCAGGCTCACATACTGGTCGAACTGCCGCCGGATCGGGATCAGCAGGCCCCACAGCGAGACATGGTCCGGAACGCCGGGCCAGCCCACCGCGCCGAGAAAGATGGAGTCGCTGTCGCGCAGCCGGTCCATGCCGTCATCCGGCATCATCTTGCCGGTCTGGGCATAGGTCTCGCAGGACCAGTCGTAATGCGTCAGCTCCAGGTCGAAGCCGAAACGGCGGGCGGCGGCATCCAGGACGCGCAGGCCCTCCGGCGTCGTCTCCTTGCCGATGCCATCGCCCGGAATGACGGCGATGCGGTGCTTGCGGGCTGCCATGGGATGCGCCTCCTCGATCTCTCGGGGGCGCACCCTAAAAGGGCGGAAAGGAAGCGCAAGGGCGGGGGAGAGAACTCCCCCGCACCCCCTCCTTTTTCTGCCCGTCACCAGGACGCGCCAGTGCGGCGGGCACGCCCATCCTTCAGAAGCCGGCTTGCATGCGGCCGGGGTTGAGGATGCCGGCGGGGTCCAGCACCGCCTTCACGCGACGGGCGATCGCCGCCAGGGGCGGCGGTTCGGGCGGCAGAACGGCGACGGACAGGCGCAGGGCCTCGGGCGCCCGGAACAGCGTGCAGGTCCCGCCGGAGGCCGCGGCGGCCGCCACCAACGCCTCATGCGACGCAGCCGAGGCCGGTGCGGCGACCCAGACCAGGCCGCCACCCCAGTCGAGCAGCGCCCGCCCGCCCAAGGCCTCGGCCGCCCGCACCACCGCCGGACCCGCCGAGGGCCGCACGGAGACACGCCAGACCGCCTCCTCCCTCGCGGCGCCGAGCGGTGCCGCATCCCGCACCTCACGCCAGAAGGCCCGGGCGGCATCGCCCTCCAGCACCGTGCCGCGGCCGAAGGGCGCCAGCACCTCGCCCAGCCGATCCAGGCGATAGGCGACAGAGGAAGCGAAATCCTCGATGCGCAGCGCCGCCATCATCGGCTCGCCCGGCAGCACCGCCGCCGCCGAGACGCCGAACGGGCTGCCCAGGGCCGCCGACAGCGCCCGCACGCCCATCTCGGCATCCTCGACCGCGATCAGCAGCGTGCCCGTCGCCTCGGGGGCGGGCAGCACCTTCAGCGTGATCTCGGTCAGTACGCCGAGCGTGCCGTAGGAGCCGGACAGCAGCTTGCACAGGTCGAGGCCGGTGACGTTCTTCAGCACGCGCCCGCCGGAGCGCATCACCTCACCCACGCCGTTCACGAAGCGGATGCCGAGCACGTGGTCGCGCATCGCGCCCCAACTGATGCGCCGCGGCCCTGACAGGTTCGCCGCGACGACGCCGCCCAAGGTTGCAGGCTGGTCGGCGCCGAAGATCGCGCGCGTGTCGGGTGGCTCGGCGATCAGATGCTGCCCCTTCTCCGCGAGGGCCGCCTCGATCTCGGGGATCGGGGTGCCGGCACGGGCGGACAGGATCAGTTCCGCCGGGCGATACAGGGTGATGCCGGACAGGTTGCGCGTCGAGATGGTGCGCGCGGCCTGCACCGGGCGCAGCAGGCCGCGCTTCGACCCGTTCCCCTCGATGGCGATCGGTTCGCGCGCCGCATGCGCTGCCGCGATGACCGCGGCGAGACCCGGTTCGTCGGGCGGTGACAGGACCTCGCTCATTCGGCGGCCATCGGCATGTCCTGCAGCGGGAAGACCTTGGACGGGTTCAGCAGCCATTGTGGGTCGAAGGCCGACTTGATCGCGCGCTGCTGGTCGAGCTCCCGCGCCGTGAACTGCACGGTCATCAGGTCGCGCTTCTCGACACCGACACCGTGCTCGCCGGTCAGGCAGCCGCCGACCTCGACGCAGAGCTTCAGTATGTCGGCGCCGAAGGCCTCCGCACGGTGGAAGGAATCGGCGTCGTTCGCGTCGAACATGATCAGCGGATGCAGATTGCCGTCGCCGGCATGGAAGACATTGGCGACGCCGAGACCGTACTGCTCGCTCATCTCCCCGATGCGCCTGAGCACGAAGGGCAGCTCCGAGGTCGGGATGGTGCCGTCCATGCAGAGATAGTCCGGGCTGATGCGCCCCACCGCGCCGAAGGCGCCCTTGCGGCCCTTCCAGATGGCGAGGGACTGTTCCGCGCTCTCCGCGACCTTCAGGCTGATCGGGTCGAAGCGCTCGCAGATCGCCTTGATGCGGTTCAGCAGATCGTCCTGCTCCGCGACGGAGCCTTCCACCTCGATGATCAGCATCGCCTCGGCATCCAGGGGGTAGCCGGCATGGGCGAAGGCCTCGCAAGCATGGATGCAGGGGCGATCCATGAATTCCAGCGCGACCGGGATGATGCCCGACCCGATGATGGCATCGACCGCCGCGCCGGCGATCTCGGTGCCCTTGAAGGCGGCGAGCATGGCGCGCGCGCCCTCGGGGCCGCGCAGGATGCGCACGGTGACTTCCGTGACGATCCCGAGCTGCCCCTCGGATCCCGTGACCAGGCCGAGCCAGTCATAGCCCGCGGCGTCGAGATGAGCGCCGCCGATGTCGATCACCTCGCCCTCGATGGTGACGAACTTCACGCCGAGCAGGTTGTTCGCGGTGACGCCGTATTTCAGGCAATGCGCGCCGCCGGAATTCATCATCACATTGCCGCCGATCATGCAGGCGAGCTGGGATGACGGATCGGGCGCGTAGAAGAATCCGTCGCCCTCGACGGCCTTGGTGATGCCGATGTTGGTGACGCCGGCCTCCACGATGGCGAAGCGGTCCTCGAGGTCGATCTCCAGGATCCGGTTCATGCGCATCAGGCCGACGACCACGGCATCCGCCAGCGGCAGCGCGCCGCCGGACAGCGACGTGCCGGCCCCGCGCGGGACGATCCGCACACCGGCCTCGTGGCAGTAGCGCAGCACGGCGGCGACCTGCTCGGTCATGCGCGGCAGCACCACGGCGAGCGGCACCTGGCGATAGGCGGCCAGGCCATCGGTCTCATAGGGCTTGAGGCGGGTCGGTTCGCTGATCACCCCATCGCCCGGGACGATGGCGGACAGGGCGGCGACGATCTCGGCCTTGCGGGCGAGGATCTCGGGCTTCGGCGCTGGCAGGGTGATCACGGCGGGCTTCCTCCGACAAGGCGGAAGATGCGCATCGCCGGGGGCCGCGGCAAGCGTTGCATGGACGCACCGAACCCGGCAGGCTGCCTGCCATGCCGGGGTGGAGGAACACCATGCGCAGCACCATCATCGCGGCCGCGCTGACGGTCGCCCTGTCATGCCCGGCGCTGGCACAGCGCCAGGGCGGCTACAGCGTCGAGGGGCAGAGCCCCGACGGGCAGCGATACGGCGGTACGGCGATGCTGGAACCGACCGGCACCAATACCTGGCGGGTCGTCTGGAATGCGGGCGGCGGCACGGCCCAGGGCGTTGCCATCCTGATCCCGCAGGGTCCCCTGCTGGTCGTCGGCTACACCATGCAGGGCGATACCGGTGTCGCGGTCTATGCCGTGCAGCCGGATGGCAGGCTGCTCGGTACCTGGACGCAGGGCCAGGGTGGCGGAATCGGTACCGAGACACTCACGCCGGTTGGCGGCCAGAGCGGCAAGTAGCGCGCGAACAGAAGCGCCGCGCCGGGTCCGGCACGGCGTCAGCCGCGCGCCGCGACGCCGGCTCCAGGCATGACAAAGGGGGCCGGAGCCCCCTTCCCCAGGCACACCCTGGCGGGTGACCTCAGCCCTGGCGGGCCTTCAGCCGGGGGTTCTTCTTGTTGATGACGTAGACGCGGCCGCGGCGACGCACCAGCACGCAGTTCTTGTCGCGGGTCTTCGCGGTCTTCAGGGAATTGCGGATCTTCATGGCTTACCTCGTGAGGGGGCGCTTCTAGGGGTGCGGTTCCGTCAAGTCAACCGTCGTCGGCGCGCGGCGGCCGGATCGGCGAGGCCCTGCCGGAACCGGGCGGGGCGACGCCGTGCAGGAAGATCGCGACCGCCTCGTCGACGGTCTTCGCGATCTCCTCCTCCGAGGGGCGCGCCCCGAGCAGGGCCAGATAAAGCAGGTTCGTCACCGCCATGTCATGGAAGCGGGCCGCGAAGCGCAGCGGGTCCGGCACCTGCAATTGCCCGGCCGCGCGGTGCCGTTCCAGCCAGGCGGCGATGATCTCGCGCGCCCGCTCCGGCCCGCTCGCAAACCAGGCACGGGCCATGTCGGGGAACCGGGCCGATTCGGCGATGACCAGGCGCTGGAAGCCGATATGGCGGTCCTCGAGCAGGATCCCCAGCAGCCGGCGCGCCAGCACCCGCAGCCCGCCAGCCACGTCCAGCCCCTCGACATCCGTGGTTTCGAGGGCGTTGAGGAACCCGTCGCAGAGATCCTCGACGACATGGACGAACAGCCCCTCCTTGTCGCCGAAATGGCGGTAGAGGTTCGTCTTCGACCCGCCGACCGCGCGGATGATCTCATCGACGCTGACGGGGTCGTAGCCGCGGTCGAGGAACATCCGCCCCGCCGTGGCGAGGATCTGGGCACGCCGCGCGACGCCTCGCCCCGTCATGCGCGGGGGCGCGTCGCGCAGCGGGGAACCGGGCGTGGCGGGCACGATGCCGCATCTCCTATGCCGACGGCTTGGCGGGGTGCACGTGGTGCGCGGGCCGGAAGCCCCGGCGATCCACATGCTGGCTGTAGAGCAGGCTGCCGATGACGAGCACCACACCCACAAGCTGAATACCGCCGGGCGTCACGCCACGGAATACCGCGTCCAGGATGAAGGCGGTCACCGGGGTCAGAAGAAAGAAGGGAGCCACCGCCGCGGGGCCGGCGCCCTCGATGGCGCGGAACCACAGGCCGAAGGCAACGGCGGTCAGCAGCAGCGCCAGGATGGCGAGCCCGGCGACATTGCCGGGCGTCAGCACCGGCGGGATGTCGTCGAGCACGACCGCCAGCACCCCGAGTTCCACCCCCGCCACGATGAGCTGCCAGGCCGTGGCGCCGAGCAGGGATCGCGGGCGCCCCCATTTGTGCAGGAGGATACCGCCCAGGGCGACCGACAGCGCGCTGCCCAGCGCGGCGAACACGCCGACCAGGTCGAGACTGGCGCCGCTCTTCAACACGACGAGCGCGACGCCGATGGCTCCGACCGCCACGGCGACGACCTTGGTTGGGGCGGGAATGGCGCCGAGCAACGGCCAGGCCAGCAGGACCATGAAGAGCGGGCCCAGCGCCTGGAAGGTCGCGGCCATCCCGCCCGGCAGGCGCAGCGCCGCGACGAAGAGCAGGGCGAAGAACAGCCCGCAATTCAGCGTGCCGAGCACGAGGATCCGTCCCCACCACTGCGGCGGCGGCACTTCCCGGGCCAGCAGGAGCAGGGGAATGCCGCCGCCGATGGCGCGGATGGCGGCGATGAAGATCGGGTTCTGCGGCAGCAGGGTGGTGGAGAGGATGTAGGTGAACCCCCACAGCACCGTGGCGCAGGCGGCGGCAAGCTTCGGATTCATGGACGGCAGCGCTTTCTGGTCGATGATCCCGCGCAGATATCATACCGTACCGTATCGTATCAACATGCGGCGCTTGCGGGGGCAGGAGGTGGCGCGCCGAAGCCGGGAGCTGGGCGCTCTCTTCCTATCCGCGTGTTCCATGACGCGCCCGCGGGTAGAGCTGGACGATGGCATTCCATGCCGCGCGGCATTTGGGCGCGGCGAGATCTCGGGAGGGCCGCGAGGCACGAAGCAGCGATGCGCCCGGCTCTCAGAGAGAGGGCCTTGCCCTCTCCGAACCTCACTCCGCCAAAGGTCGAGAGGCCTTCCTGATGACTAAGCTCCCCGCACTACGGAATTGGAGGGGCTCTGCCCCTCCAAGCCACCCCGCCAAAGGCCGAAAGGCCTTTGGAAACCTCAACCTGGCGCCGTGCGCTGCTGCGAGAATGACCGCCACGACCCGCTCTCACGCGCGAAAGGCGCTCGGAGGAAGCAGCTCCGACATTGCGCCAGGTCCAGGCGGTCGAGGCCACATTGTGGCCTGACGGATGGAGGGCCGGTGCCCCTCCGGCTCCCACCAGCGGAGGAAAGCCTTTGGAAACCTAGACTTGCTGCCCGACGCCCGGGCGACGGTCAGGGCATGGAGCACGAGAACCCGTTCCGATCCCCCGACGGGCCCTTCGCCCACGACGCCAGCTCAAGGTGTCCAGAGGCCTTTCGGCCCTTGGCGGGGAGGGTCCGGGAGGGGCAGAGCCCCGCCCGGCCTTCGATCGCCCCTCCCCTATCCCCGCCGCCTGTTCATTCCGGAATCCGCCGCGCGTATTCCGTCTTCAGCCGCAGCCATCCCTCCCAGAAGTCAGGCGGCGGGACCTCCTCCAGCCGCGCCACCAGCACATCCAGATGTGCGTGCCAGCCGGCAGAGACCTTCAGCAGCATGTCGCGATCCGGCAGGCGGCGGTGCGTCAGCGTCAGCAGCACCCTTTGCCCGGCGGGGGCCAGTTCGAAGGTCACACCGCCGCTGCGGCCCCAGGAGATGACCAGGCGGCGTGGCGGATCGACCTCCAACACCTCGCAGGCCAGGCGGTGCTCCGCGTCGAAGCCCTCTGGCCGGCGGCCGGGCGGGTCGTTCAGCTCGTCGTTGCGCCAGACGAATTCGAAGGGTGCGCCGGGACGCAGTTCCATCGCGCCGGCGGCGAGCCACTTCCGGCGCAGTTCGCCATCGGTGATGTAGGCCCAGACGCGCTCGATCGGCCCGGGCAGCAGGCGCTGGATCTGCAGCGTCATGGGTTCGATCAGCCTGCCATAGGCATCGCGGGGGGCGAGGTCGTTCATGGATCGTCTCCTGTCTCTCGGGGGGTTGTCGCGTCCTCCTCGCGGAGGAGGCGGTCGAGGATGTCGAGGCGGCTCGTCCAGAACTGTTCGTAGAAGCCGAGCCACTCATGGGCATTGGCGAGCGGGCCAGGTTCGAGGCGGCAGAGATGGGTCCGCCCGCGCACCTCGCGGCGGATCAGCCCGGCATTCTCCAGCGCCTTGATGTGCTTGGAGGCGGCGGCCAGCGAGATGGCGAAGGGCTCGGCAAGCTGGCCGACGCTACGCGGGCCTTCCGACAGGTCGCGCAGCATGCGTCGGCGCGTGCCGTCGCCGAGGGCATGGAAGACGGCATCCAGGCGTGTGGCGCTAAATTCAACCATATGGTTGAATATTCGCATCAGGCAGGAATAGTCAACCATATTGTTAAATGTTCCGCCGCCATCGCGGAGATGTCACTGCCCAACCATACCGACCAGTCGGTATGGTTCGCGCCAATGGAACAACCCCGCCCCCGCCGCGCCGAGGCCAGGATCCACCTGCTGAACGCCGCGCTGACCCTGCTGCGCACCAAGGGCTACGCCGGTACCTCGGTGGACGAGATCTGCGCCGCCGCGGGCGTGACGAAGGGCGCCTTCTTCCATCACTTCCGCAGCAAGGAAGCGCTCGGCATCGCCGCGGCGGCGCATTTCAGCGAATGGCTCGAAGCGCTGTTCGACCGGTCCGGCTGGCGCGACCACGCGGACCCGCTCGACCGCGTGCTCGCCTATCTCGATTTCCGCACCAGGATCTTCCGCGGGTCGCTGTCGCACTTCACCTGCCTGCTCGGGATGATGGTGCAGGAGACCTACGCGACCCATCCGGCCATCCGCGTCGCCTGCGAGGCCGGCATCCGGATCCATGCCGCATCGCTCGAACAGGACATCGCCGCGGCGATGCAGGCGCGCGGCATCGCCGGTTTCACCGCCGAAAGCCTCGCCGAGCACATCATGGCGGTGATCCAGGGCGCCTTCGTCCTGGCCAAGGCCGAGGAGGGCCCCGATCGGGCGATCGAAAGCCTGCGCCACCTCCGCCACTACGTCGCATTGCTGTTCCGGGAGAAAACGCCGTGACCGAACTGTCCGCCTGCCTGTGGTTCGCCACCGAGGCCGAGGAGGCCGTGCGCCATTACTGCGCCACCATCCCCAACTCCGCGATCGGGGAGGTGATCGTCCGCCCGCCGGAAGTGCCCGGTGCGAAGGATTCGATCCTGATGGTCACCTTCACCCTCGCCGGCCGGCCGATGCTCGCCTTCAACGCGGAGCCGCAACCCGGCTTCACCAACGGCGTTTCGCTGGTGGTGACCTGCGCGGACCAGGAGGAACTCGACCGCGTATGGGACGGCCTGCTGCTGGGCGGCCAGGCGCAGGCCTGCGGCTGGCTGAAGGACCGCTATGGCCTCGCCTGGCAGGTGGTGCCGGAAGTGCTGCCGCGCCTGATGAACGAAGGCGACGCCGCGCAGCGGGGCCGCGTGATGGCCGCGCTGATGACGATGGTGAAGCTCGACGCCGCCGCGCTGGAAGCGGCGGCCAACGCATCCTGACGGGACAGGAAAAGGAGAAACATCCATGACCTATATCGACGGCTTCCTGGTTGCGGTGCCCAACGCCAAGAAGGACGCCTATCGCGAGCACGCCGAGAAGGCCGGCGCGATCTTCAAGGAATTCGGCATGCTCTCGATGGTCGAGTGCTGGGGCGACGACGTGCCCGAGGGCAAGCTCACCTCCTTCCGCATGGCGGTGAAGCAGGAGGAGGACGAGACCGTCGTCTTCTCCTGGATGACGTGGCCGTCCAAGGAAGTCCGCGACGAGGGCTGGAAGAAGATCATGGAGGACGAGCGCCTCAAGGCGCAGGGAGAGATGCCTTTCGACGGCAAACGCATGATCTATGGCGGCTTCCGCGTGCTGGTCGAGGTCTGAGCGACATGCCCATCACCCCCTACCTCTTCTTCGAAGGCCGCGCCGAGGAGGCGATCGGCTTCTACAAGACCGCGCTGGGCGCCGAGGCGACCATGCTGATGCGCAACAGCGATGCGCCCGACCCGCCCCCGCCCGGCATGCTGCCCCCCGGCAGCGAGCAGAAGATCATGCATGCGGAGCTGAAGATCGGTGATTCGTCGCTGCTGGTCTCGGATGGCTGCTGCGCCGGTTCGGCGACCTTCTCGGGCTTCGGCATCTCCCTGCCCGCACGCGACGCGGCGGAAGCGAACCGCTTCTTCACCGCGCTGTCGGATGGCGGGGAAGTCCGCATGCCGCTGGGCAAGACCTTCTTCAGCCCCGCCTTCGGCATGGTCGCGGACCGCTTCGGCGTGCTGTGGCTGGTCGGCGTCTTCCCGGAGCAGCCGGCATGACGGCAGTGGCCGATCCCGCCCTCGACCTGGTGCTGGAACGCGAGATCGACGTAGCACCCGGCAAGCTCTGGGCCTGCTGGACGCAGCCGGCGCTGCTCGAGAAATGGTTCTGCCCCGTGCCCTGGCGCGCGACGGATATCGAGATCGAGCTGCGCCCCGGCGGCCGCTTCAACTCGGTCATCCGCGGCCCGAACGGGGAAGCGATGCCGGGGCGTGGCTGCTACCTCGAGGTGGTGCCGGAACGGCGCCTGGTCTGGACCGATGCGCTGACCGAAGGCTTCCGCCCCGGCGCGGAGCCCTTCTTCACCGGCATCATCAACTTCGAGCCGAAGGGCAGCGGCACCTTCTATCGTGCCGTCGCCATGCATGCGACGCCCGAAGGCCGCGCGAAGCACGAGGCAATGGGCTTCCAGGAAGGCTGGGGCATCGCGACGGATCAACTCGTCGCGCTGGCGCGCAGCCTGTGACAGGCCGGGCCGGAGGGAGGCAGCGCCCCTCTCCGGCCCACGCCATCAGTCGCCGATGGCGTTGGTCAGGACGCCGATGCCCTCGACCTCCAATTCCATCACATCGCCGGTCTTGAGCGTCTGTGGCGGCTGCATCGCATAGCCCACGCCCTCTGGCGTGCCGGTCATGATCACGTCGCCCGGGAGCAGCGTGAAGCCGGCCGAAAGCTGGTGGATGATCTCCTTCACGTCGAAGATCATCTTGGAGGTGCGCGAGGCCTGCCGCTGCTGCCCGTTGATCTTCAGCCCGATCGCGAGGTCCGTCGCATCCAGGTCCGCCGCCGGCACGATCACCGGCCCCATCGGGCAGGAACGGTCAAGCGACTTGCCCTTGAACCACTGCCCGTGCCGGCGCTGAAGGTCGCGCCCCGTCACGTCGTTGCCGATGGTCCAGCCGAAGACGTGGTCGAGCGCCTTCTCCTTCGGGATGTCGCGCCCCGCCGTGCCGATCACCGCGACGAGCTCGACCTCATAGTCCAGCCATTGCGTGATGCCGGTATGCGACGGGACCGGCGCGCCCGGCGCGATGACGGTGTCCGCGGCCTTGGTGAAGAATTGCGGGTATTTCGGCACCTCGGAGCTGGTGATGCCGCGCGTGCGGTCGCCTTCCGCGACATGGTCCATGTAGTTGCGGCCGACGCAGAAGACATTGCGGCGCGGCTGCGGAATCGGCGCCTGCAGGGCGACGGCGGAGACCGGCAGCACCGCGCCGGCCGGCGGATTCGCGGCAAGCGCGCGCACGGCGGCAAGAGCCGCCGGCCCGGCCTCGATCAACGAGATCATGTCGCGCGCCGGCGGCATCGCCGCCCCCAGGTCGAGCACACGCCCGCCATCCAGCAGCACGCCCGCGCGGCTGCCCGCAACGTCGGAGAAAGTGATGAGTTTCAGGCCGGCCATGACGTTCCCTCGATTTCAACGCGGCGCCACGTGAGCGCGGCACGGGGATGCGCGCAAGTCCCCCCGAGCAGGGGCGGAGGGGAGCCGCCTCTCCGTCCGCCAAGCCACAGTGTGTCCTGGACTGCCGGGACTTGGCGTCGGGCGCGACGCCAATGACGAGCCCTCGTGACGCGTTTCGTGCACAGGCGCGGCTTTCGGCGCCGTTCTATCAGTGATTCACGACGCCAAGTGGCGGCTTGCAACGACCTTCCTGGTTACCCGGCTACTTCCGCTGTGGAAGCGAGAGGGGCTTTGCCCCTCTCGAACTCTCCCCAACAAAGGCCGAAGGGCCTTTGCAAACCTCAACCTGGCGCCGTGCGCCACTGTCAGATTGGTACCGAGAGAAGCCCTTGCGCACGAAGGGTGCTTGGAGGGCGCAGCAAAGGCACTGCGCCCAGCACCAAATGACTGCGCTCCAAGTGCTCCAATCACGAGGGGCACCCATGGGCGTTGCACAGCAACGTCGATGGGACCCCAGTGGCGGGGTGGCTTGAAGGGGCGGCGCCTTCCGACTTCAACAGCCGAAGCAAGCCACTCATCAGGAAGGCCTTTCGGCCTTTGGTGGGGAGGGGTCCGGGGAGGCGCAAAGCCCTTCCCCGGCCCGCCCTCGCCCCATCGTCGCGCGTCCCCCAGCGTCAGTCGAGAAACTGCGCCAGCCGTACCGCCGTATGCCCGCGATGCACGATCGGCGTCGGCATCACCAGCAGGCAATCGTCATGCGGGGTGCGGATTTCTTCCTCCCCATCCATGGCGATCAGCGTGTTCCGTGCCGGGATCACCTCCCCGCCGCGGAACTCGCGCACGAAGGCGAAGTTCCGGCTGCGCACGGTCACGGTGCGTGTCACCCGCGCGCGGCGTGCCGCCGGCAGGGCGCCCTCCTCGGCCAGGGGCTGGCCCGGGATCGCCATGCCGGCATGGCGCAGCAGCCTGGCGGCGGCGACTTCCATGCGTTCCACCGTCGCCGGCTCCCAATGCTGTCCGGCCTCGATCAGCACGGCGGTGGCGTTGCCCGGCTCGGTGAAGCGCGCATAGTCGATCACGCGCCGCCCGCCGGCATGGCCGGAATCGGCGATGACCGTGGGGGGCACCCCGATCGCCATGCCCAGCCGCGCCGCTTTCTCCGTCTCGCCCGTCAGGATCAGCGGTTCGGACTTCCAGAGCATCGAATGCAGGTCGCACAGCACATCGACGGTATCGAGGAACGGGCGCAGCTCCCGCGCCCGCCGCAATTCGATCGAACGGCGCTTGCCCTCCAGCGTGTCGATGTCCCAGACGCGGTTCATGTCCTCGTCGACGAAGCGCGAGGCGGTCGGATCGCCGGCATCGAAGCGGGCGAAGGCATCGAGATTGGCGAAGGCCAGGCTGAGCCGGCCGCGGGCGGGGCGGATGCCTGCCCGCAGCCACCGGTCGAGCACCGCGGCGCCGGCGATCTCATTGCCATGCACGATGGCCATCATGGCGAGATGCGGGCCCGCGCGTTCCGCTGCGAAGCTCCACACCCCCGCGATGCCGGCATTGCCGGCGCGCCAGGGCGCCAGCTCGGGTACCGGGATGTTCACCGGCAGCGCCGGCAAGGCGGTCGTCCAGAGCGGCGTGCCGAATTCCCCGCTCATGCGGTTTCGACACGCTGCGCAGGCGACTGGTGGTATGCCAGTCGAAGACCACGATCCGACATGTGCGTCACGGTTGCAGTGTATACGGGCCCTGTGCCACGTCCACCGGCAGGGTGCGGGCAGCCCCCGAATGCGGCCTTCATAACAATCCGTGGCTCAAGGCCTGTGACCTGGATCACGCGCCGGACGGCGCGGACTATGGCGCGAGCGGCCCAGGCCCCGTGACGGCCGCGACATAGCGCGCGACGGAGGCCCGGGCCGCCGCCTTGCCGCCCTTCGCCATCACGCGATCCCACCACCCGCCATAGATCGCATCGAAGGGGATGGCTTCGAGCAGCGCGCCGATCCTCTCCACCTCCGCTGCCGGCAGCGGCACCCAATTGGGAAAGGACCACATGAAGGAGACATGCTTGCGGTCCGGCGCCACGGAGGCGATGTCGCCGGTCAGGATCGCGCCCGCCCCTTCCGCCCAGTGCAGGATGGTGCCACCGGCGAAATGCCCGCCCAGGCGATGCAGCGTGATGCCGGGCAGGACGTCGTGGGTCTCGCCCTCCCAGAAGCGGATCGCGGCGTCGGGCCGCATGACCCAGCGGCGATCGTCGGCGTGTAGCAGCACCGGGCAGTCAAAGGCCCGCCCCCACTCCACCATGGACGTGTAGAAATGCGGATGGCTGACCGCGATGGCCGAGAGGCCACCCAGCGCCCTGACCAGCGTCACCGTCGCGGGGTCGAGCAGCGCGACGCAGTCCCACAGCACGTTGCCCGCCGGCGTGCGGACCAGCAGCGCGCGCTGTCCGATCGCGAAATCCGGAAAGACGCCGAGGCCGAGCATCCCCGGCGCGACATCCCGCCAACCGATGGCATGACGGCGGGAAAGGGCCTCCATCGTCGTCCAGCCCTGGCCTGCCGCGGGCACCCATTGCCGCGGATCCTCGCAGATCTCGCAACGGCCGGGCGGCGCCGCCGAGGGCGCATGCTGCGTGCCGCAGGTGGCGCAGATGAAGGCCGTTCCGCTCATCGCCGGCGCTGCCGCTCCTCCGCAATGATCTGCTCGAGCTGCGCGATCGGTACCGCACCCGGGATCAGCGTATCACCGATGATGAGCGCCGGCGTGCCCTCGATGCGCAGCGTGCGGGCCAGGGCGACGTTCGCATCGAGCCGCCGCTGGATCTCGGGGTCGTTCATGTCGCGCAGCATGCGGTCGGCATCGATGCCGACGCGCTGGGCCTCCGCGCGGATCGCCGCGTCGGTGGGCTCGCCGCGCAGGGACATCAGCGCATCGTAGAGCTCGGGATACTTGCCCTGGCGCTGCGCCGCGAGCAGCGCGCGGGAGGCGACGACGCTCTGCGGGCCCAGGATGGGCAGGTCCTTCATCACGACGCGGATGTTCCGGTCGCGCTGGAGCAGCGGCTTCATCTCGGCATGCAGCCGCTTGCAATACGGGCAGCGCGCGTCGAAGAACTCGACGATGGTCACATCTCCGCGCGGATTGCCGCGCACGGGGTCGCCGGCGACGCCGAAGATCTCCTGCCGGTGCGCGGTGATGGCGTCGCGCTGGGCACTCTCGCGGTCGCGCTCCTCCGCGGCCTGCAGGGCGCCGAAGGCCTCGCGCAGGATGGACGGGTCGCGGCGCAGCGCCTCGCGCAGGATCTCCACGACCTCGGCGCGCTGGGCCTCGGTGAAGGCCTGGGCCATGGCGCGGCCCGCGAACAGGGTGCCGGCCGCGGCCAGCAGGAAGGAACGACGCATGCAGCACTCCTGGCGCGAAGCCGCCGCCGCGCCACCATGCGCGCGGCCGGGGCCCGGCTCAACATTCGCCGCAGCAGATGGACCCGGTTACGCCCGGGGTCGAGCCCCCGGCGTCCGGGACCGCCGTTCCGGCCATGATGCGGTTGCCGGCCGTGGCGAAGGCGTCTATGGCCCCGCCCTTGGGATGCGTGATGCGGAATGCGGTCCACGCGGCCGCAGGACAGAGGATGTGAGCAGCACCGGTATGAACACCAGCACTCCAAGCCCCGCCAGCGCCCTTCACCGGCCCGCTCCAGGCCGGCCGCGCCGCCGCGCCGCCTGGCTGCTGGCCGCGACCGCGCTGCTGCCGGGCTGCTCCTGGTTCGGCGGCAGCAGCACGCCCACCGTGCCGATCGGCACGCCGGGCTACGTCCGGGGCTTCCTCGGCGGCGCCGTGGCCGATGAGCCGCGCGCGGCGCTGGTGGCGCGCGAGATCCTCTCGGCCGGCGGTTCGGCCGTCGATGCGGCGGTCGCCGGCGCCTTCGCCATGTCGGTCACCCTGCCCTCCCGCGCCGGGCTTGGCGGTGGTGGCGCCTGCCTCGTCTACAACCAACCGTTGCGGCAGGTGGTGGCGGTCTCCTTCCCCGCCGGCGCGCGCAGCGCCGCGCTGCCGCCCGATACGGACCGCCCGGCGGCCATCCCGCTGATGGCGCGCGGGCTCTTCCTGCTGCACACCCGCGGCGGGCGGCTGCGCTTCGAACAGCTCGTCCGCCCGGCCGAGGACCTGGCCCGCATGGGCACGGAGGTCTCGGCCGCGCTTGGCGAGGACCTTACGGTCGTAGCCGGCCCGCTGCTCAACGACCCGCAGGCGCGGCGCGTCTTCGGCGCGCCGGGCGGCGGCCCGCTGCGGCCGGGCGAGCGGCTGACCCAGCTCGACCTCGGGGCCACGCTGGCGCAGATGCGCTCGGGCGGGGTGGGCGAGCTGTATCAGGGTGGCCTGTCCCAGCGGCTCGAGGACGGGTCGATCCTGGCCGGCGGCGGGCTGACCGCGCCCGAACTGCGCGCGGCCCTCGCCGAGGTGCAGGACCCGGTCCGCGTGCCGGTCAGCACCGACGTCGCTTTCTTCCTGCCCGCCGGCGCCGATGGCGCGGCCGGCACGGCGGCGGCCTTCCAGGCCATCCAGTCGGGCGGTTCGCCGGTCGGCGGCGGCGCCATGTCCGGGGCCAGCGCGGGGCTGCTCACCATGGATTCCCAGGGCAATGCCGTCGCCTGCAGCTTCTCGATGAACAACCTGTTCGGCACCGGCCGGGTCGTCGAGGGCACGGGGGTACTGCTCGCCGCCGCGCCGAACATGGGCACGGTCCCGCCGGCACCGCTCGCCGTGGGCATGGTCACGAATCGCGATCTGCGCAGCTTCCGGATGAGTTCGGCCGGGACGGGCCAGCAGGCGGCGGGCATCGCGGCGGCGACCATGCTGTCCACCGCACTGCGTCGCCAGCCCTTCGAGAATGGCTTCGCCGCCATTCCCGAACCCGGGCGGGCGCTGGTGCTGTCCTGCCCGGCCTATATGCCCGGCGGCAACCAGAGCTGCGCCGCGGCGGCCGATCCCCGGGGCAATGGCGTGGCGGCCGGCTCCTTCTCGCCATGAAGGTGGGCCGGGCCGGGGATGCGCCACCCTTCCTGGTGATGGACGTGATCGCGGCGGCCAATGCGCGCGCCGCGTCCCTCCCGCCCGGCGCGCCGGGCATCCTGCGCATGGAGGTCGGCCAGCCCGGCACCGGCGCCCCGCGCGGCGCAGCCGAGGCGGCGATCCGCGCGCTGCAGGCCGGGGCCCCGATGGGCTATACGGAAGCCTTCGGCCTGCGGTCGCTGCGCGCGCGCATCGCGCAGCATTATCGCGAACGCTACGGCGCGACGGTGGATGAGGCGCGCATCGCCGTGACGGTCGGCGCCTCGGGCGCCTTTCCGCTGGCCTTCCTCGCCGCCTTCGATCCGGGCGACCGCGTGGCGATGGCCGCGCCATTCTATCCGCCCTATGCGAATATCCTCACCGCGCTCGGCATGACGCCCGTGTTGTTGCCCTGCGATGCGTCCACGCGCTTCCAGCCGACCATCGCGATGCTGGAGAAGATGGATCCGCGTCCGCAGGGGCTGATCGTCGCGAGCCCCTGCAACCCGGCCGGCACGATGCTGTCGCCGGAGGAACTCGCGGTCATCGCGCGCTGGTGCCAGGCGAATGATGTCCGCCTGATCAGCGACGAGATCTATCACGGCCTGACCTGGGGCACGGTGGCGGAGAGCACCGCCGCGTCCTTCAGCGAGAGCGCGGTGGTGGTGAATTCCTTCTCGAAATACTGGTCCATGACGGGCTGGCGCATCGGCTGGCTGCTGCTGCCCGAGGACCTGGTCCGCCCGGTGGAATGCCTGGCGCAGAACATGTTCATCAGCGCCCCCCACATCGCCCAGGTCGCCGCCGAGGCCGCGATGGACTGCGTGGAGGAGCTGGAAGCCAACAAGGCGGCCTACGCCCGCAGCCGCACCGCGCTGCTCGAAGGGCTGCCGAAGGCGGGCTTCACCAGCATCGCCGCGGCGGATGGCGCCTTCTACCTGTGGTGCGACGTGGCGCACCTGACCAATGACAGCGCGGCCTTCTGCGCCGAGATGCTGGACCAGGCCGGCATCGCCGCGACCACGGGCCTCGATTTCGACCGGGATCGCGGGACGCGCTTCCTGCGCTTCTCCTATTGCGGGCCGGAAGCGCAGATGGTCGAGGCGCCGGGGCGGCTGCGCGCCTGGCTAGGGCGCTGAACGCCTGAGACGCGCCCGGAGGCGGAGGGCGGCCTCGCCCTCCCTCCGGCGCCCAGCCGATCAGGCCGCCGCTGCGGTCTTCGTCCGCACCGGGATCCGCAGATACCGCACCCCGTTCGCCTCCGCTTCCGGGAAGCGCCCGGCGCGGATGTTCACCTGGATCGAGGGCAACAGCAGCAACGGCGCGGACAGGGTCGCATCCCGCGCCGTGCGGAAGGCGACGAATTCCTCTTCCGTCACGCCATCCTTCACATGGGGGTTGTGGGCGCGCTGTTCCGCGACCGTCGATCGCCAGGCGTAGTCGTCGCGCCCCGGCGCCTTGTAGTCATGGCACATCCACAGCCGCGTCTCCGGCGGCAGGGCAAGCAGCCGCCTGATGGAACGGAACAGGGCATGGGCGTCGCCCCCCGGGAAATCGGCCCGCGCCGTGCCGTAGTCGTGCATGAAGATGGTGTCGCCGACGAAGACGTCGCCGCCGATCCTGTAGGCGATGTCGGCGGGCGTGTGCCCGGGCAGGTGCATCACCTCGACGTCGAGGCCGCCGATGCGGAAATGCTCGCCGTCCCTGAACAGGTGGTCGAAGTCGCCGCCCTCGGGCTTTACGTCATGCGCATCGAAGACCGGGCGGAAGATTCGCTGCACGTCCCTGATGTGCTCACCAATCCCGATCGGCGCGCCGGTCTTCGCCTTGATGTAGGGGGCCGCCGTCAGGTGGTCGGCATGGGCGTGGGTCTCGAGCACCCATCGGATGCTCACGCCCTGCCCTGCCGCGGCGGCCAGGATGCGGTCGGCGAAGGCCGTATCCGCCGTGCCGGAGCGGTTGTCCCAGTCGAGCACCGGATCGACCACCGCGCCGTCCCGTGTCCCCGGATCCCAGACCAGGTAGCTGACGGTGTTGGTCGGTTCGTCGAAGAAGGCGCGGATCTCCGGGGTCGTCATCGTTTTTCTCCTCCATTCCCCAGCCGGGGCTTGCTTTAACATAAGATCATTCTTATTAAGAACAAGCTTATTGAACGATCTCGAGCGGAAGGGCGCGGGCATTGCGGGAGCAGGAGGCGGCACAGCGGCTTGCGCTGCTCGGCAACGAAGCAGCGCGAGTTGGGGAAGCGGACGTCAGGACGCTCCACAACCGCCTGGCCGATCCGCGTGTCGCCGCCCCGATGCGTCCGCTCCGCGACCCCCGCTGCGCCCGCCGGGCGACATGACATCCGAAGGAACGACGCCATGCTGAAGACCATCACCCCCGAACAGGCCGCCCGGCTGATCCGCGAGGAGGGCGCGTTGCTCGTCGATGTCCGCGAGGCCGACGAGCACGCGCGTGAACGCATCCCCGGCGCACGGAACCTGCCGCTGTCGCGCCTCGCCCCCGCCCAGCTGGCGCCGCATCAGGGCGGCAAGCTGCTGTTCCACTGCCGGTCCGGCGCCCGCACCGCGGGCCATGCGGCGCAGCTCGCCGAATGTGCCGGGCCGATGGAGGCGTATGTCGTCGAGGGCGGCCTCGATGCCTGGAAGCGCGCCGGCCTGCCCGTCGCCAAGGATCGCCGCCAGCCGATCGAGCTGATGCGCCAGGTGCAAATCACCGCGGGGTCGATGGTCGTGCTGGGCGTGGCCTTGGGGGCGCTGGTCTCACCATGGTTCTACGCGCTATCGGGCTTCGTCGGCGCGGGGCTGGTCTTCGCGGGCGTGACGGGCACCTGCGCCCTGGCGCGCGTGCTGCGGACGATGCCCTGGAACCGCGCGGCGGCGCTGAACGCGGCCCGATAACGCGTTGGCGGGGCCCTGCCCCTCGCGTCACCCCGTCCAACGACCGCACACGCCCCGCCGCGGGCGGGAGATCCCCTGGCCATGCACGCAATGTCGGCCCTGCAGATGGTCCTCGGCGCCGGTTCCGGGGGCTTGGTCGGCTTCACCCTGGGCCTGGTGGGCGGGGGCGGGTCGATCCTCGCCGTCCCGCTGCTGGTCTATCTGGTCGGCGTGCCGGCGCCACATGTCGCGATCGGCACGAGTGCGGTCGCGGTGGCGGCGAATGCGGCGGCCGGCCTCGCCACCCATGCGCGGGCCGGCACTGTGCGCTGGCCCTGCGCGGCCGCGTTGTCGGGGGCGGGGCGGATCGGCGCGCTGGGGGGGGCGCAGTTGGGGACGATGGTGGATGGGCAGGCGCTGCTCTCGGCCTTCGCGCTGATGATGGGGGTGGTCGCGGTGCTGATGCTGCGCCGGCGCGAACCCGACGAGGACCGCACCGTGCGCCTGAACCGCGACAATGCGCCGAGGCTGCTCGCCACGGGCTTCGCCGTGGGCGGGATGTCCGGGTTCTTCGGCATCGGCGGCGGCTTCCTCATCGTGCCGGGCCTCATCCTGGCGACGGGGATGCCGATGTTGCAGGCGGTCGGCACCTCACTGGTCGCGGTCACCGCCTTCGGGCTGGCGACGGCGGGCAGCTATGCCGTGGCGGGGCTGGTGGATTGGTCGCTCGCCGGGGTCTTCATCGCGGGCGGCATGGCCGGCAGCCTTGCCGGCACACGGGCGGGCCGGCGTCTCGCCGCGCGGCGCGGGGCGCTGACCAAGCTGTTCGGCAGCCTGATCCTGCTGGTCGCCGCCTATATGCTGCTGCGCAGCCTGGGCGTGACGGGCTGAGCCCTCACAGCCCCCAGGCGGCGTTGCTGTCGGCCGGCGCCTGGTCGCGGCGTTCCGCCATGCCGTAGTCGCGGATCACGCTCGCGACGCGCAGGCGATAGGCGGCGAAGACACCCTCCCGCCCCGCCTTTTGCGCGCCGCGATGGCCGGCATGGCAGCGCCACTGGCGCACCGCTTCCTCATCTTCCCAGAAGGAGAGCGAGAGCAGCTTCCCCGGCTGAGTGATGCTGCGGAAGCGTTCCACCGCGATGAATCCGGGCTGGCGTTCCAGTTCCGCGCGCATGGCGGCGGCAATGCCGAGATAGTCGTCCTCCCGCCCCGCCGCCGGCTCCACCTCGAAGATGATGGCGATCATCGGTCCCTCCCCATGGAGCTTGCTTGTCGCATCGATACGCCGGGCGCGCTTCGCCGGTCACCGAAGCATCATGGCGCGTGTCGCGCTACCATCGCTGCCATGACGGACCCCACCGCCCCCGGACCGCTCGCCGCCACCGCCGCGCTGATGGCCGACCCGGCACGGGCGCGGATGCTCGCCGCGCTGATGGGCGGGGAAGCGATGACGGCCGGCGAGCTCGCCCGCATCGCCGGCGTGGTGCCGGCGACCGCGAGCGGGCATCTCGCACGCCTGGTCGAGGGCGGGCTGATCGCGGTGCATGCTCAGGGCCGCCACCGCTACCACCGCCTGGCTTCCGAGGAAGTGGCCGCCGCGATCGAGACGCTGGGCGGCCTCGCCGCCCGCATCGCCCCGCCACGACCCTGGAAGCACGGCGAGGCCGCCCGTCACGCGCGGCTATGCTGGAACCATCTGGCCGGGCGGCTCGGCGTCGCCCTGCATGAACGGCTGACGGGGGCCGGTTGGCTGACGCCGGTCCCAGGCGGATGGGATGCCTCCAACGAGGGTCGCACGCGGCTGGCCGCAACGGGCGTGGACCTCGACCGCGCCGGCAAGTCGGCACGCTTCGCCTGCGACTGCATGGACTGGTCGGAACGCCGGCCGCATCTGGCGGGCGGGCTGGGGAAGGAAATCGCGCGGGCCTGGCTCGACCGCGGCTGGCTGCGACGGATGCCGGCGGATTGCGACAGCGACGTGCTGGCGAAGCGGCGGGTGACCGTGACGCCGGACGGGGCGCGCGGGATGAAGGAGGCGCTGGGGCTCGAGGCGTGAGCTCCGGCGCTGCTGCTTGATTTGGAAGGGGGCGCGACGGTGGGCCGGGGATGGGCTTTGCGCGTCCACGGCAAAGGGCAAATGGGCTTCCTGACGACCCTGGTTCTTCCGCTGGTGGACGGGGGGGGGGCGGCGCCCCCCCCCCCCCCCCCCCCCCCCCCCCCCCGGGGGGGGGCCCCCCCCGCGGGGGGGGGGGGCGGCCCCGCGCCCCCCCCCCCCCCA
>JAYSDS010000011.1:0-69560 GCA_041914265.1 Roseomonas sp. | reverse complement strand
TCATGAAGGACTAACCAATACCCACAATCCGTCCACGGAAGCGGGGCAACTCCACTTCTTCCTGCCGCGTACGTCGCTGGCCAGCGCCCGCGGCCTGGAAGCGCTGACCGGCCCGCGCAGCGTGGCACGTCGGGCGCTGCGCGAAAGCGGGTACAACAACGAACCGACGGTGATGCTGCTGCCGTCGGACTTTTTCGACCTCAACGCTTTTGGCGAAGTCGCCGTGGACATGATGCAGCGCATCGGCCTCAACGTTGTGCGCCAGGACATGGACTGGGGCGCACTGATCCAGCGCCTGCTGTCCCCGCGCACCGACCAGGGCGGGTGGCGTGCCTTCTGCACCACTTTGCCCGGGGCCTATACGCTCGACCCCGCGGTCAACTGGTATCTGCGGGGCAATGGACGGGCCGGTGGCGTCGGCTGGCCGACCAGCGCGCGGATCGAGGAACTGCGCGGCGCCTGGATCGCAGCGACCGACCAGGCGCGGCATGTCGAGATCGCGGCCGAATGCAGGCTCAGGCCTTCGAGGACCTGCCACATGTCCCGCTCGGTCGCTTCTTCCAGCCGACTGCCTTCCGCACCACGCTGACCGGTTTGTCGAACGGCTTCCCGACCTTCTACAACGTGCGGAAGGAATGAACCCGGGGTCGGCCATGGAGCGAGAGATCACCAAGCGGCAACGCCAGGCCAGGGGCAGGCAGCGTATCGAGAAGATCCTCGATGCCGCCGACCTCGTCATCGGTCAGCAGAGCGCGATCGATGTCAGCCTGCAGGACGTCGCGAAGGTGGCGAACCTGCCGCCGGCCTCGCTCTACCACTACTTCTCGACAAGCCAGTCACTGCTGATGGAACTCGCGCGCCGCTATCACGCGGCCTTCGAGGTCCTGGCAACGCGGCGGATCGACCATGACGGCCTGACCTGCTGGAGCGACCTTTGCGCCTTCCATGCCGAGCTGTCGCTGCGCTTCTATCATGAACATCCGGTCGCGATGCGCCTGTTCCTCGGGCCGCAGAACGGGTGGGAGATACGCGCGGCGGACCTCGCTACCAACCGCCGCATCGGCTCAATCTACTACCGCAAGCTGATCCAGCACTTCGTGGTGGCGGAGAGCCAGGTGCTGGAGGATGCCTTCGACGTGTCCGTGACGATCTCGGACGCCATCTGGTCGCTTTCCTTCGCGCGTAGCGGATCCGTGGAGCCGGCGATGGCGGCCGAGGCGCTGCGCGCGCGACTCGCCTATCTGCGGCTTTATGTCGGCGAGCATGCGGAGAAGCGGGCAAAGCCGCTGGAGAGTTGAAGCGTCCCGGATGACCTCGGCGGGCGGGTGTGGCCGGTTGAGCCTCCGCGCGCCATGGCGCGGGTATGGCGTGGTGCGCGTGCGTCGATGCCCGACAGTTCCTCAGCAGGCGATGGCGTTAACCGCCAGGCCGCCCTGCGACGTCTCCTTGTATTTCGACGACATGTCGCGCCCGGTATCGAGCATGGTCCGGATCACCTGATCCAGGCTGACATGGTGGATGCCGTCGCCATGCAGCGCCAGCCGTGCGGCATTGATCGCCTTCACCGCGCCGATCGCGTTGCGCTCGATGCAGGGGATCTGCACCAACCCGCCGATCGGGTCGCAGGTCAGGCCGAGATTGTGCTCAAGGCCGATCTCCGCGGCGTTCTCCACCTGCGCGTTGTCGCCGCCGAGCACCGCGGCCAGCCCTGCTGCGGCCATGGCCGAGGCCGAGCCGACTTCTCCCTGGCAGCCGACCTCGGCACCCGAGATGGAGGCGTTGCGCTTGATCAGCGAGCCGATTGCGGCGGCGGCGAGCAGGAAGGTCTCCACCCCGCGCGCATCGGCGCCGGGGATGAAGCGGAGGTAGTAGTGCAGCACGGCAGGCACGATGCCGGCCGCGCCGTTGGTGGGCGCGGTGACGACGCGCCCGCCCGCAGCATTCTCCTCGTTCACCGCCAGTGCGTAGAGGTTCACCCAATCCATGCCGAGCAGCGGATCGGCCTCGTTGGCGCCGCTGCGGTCGAGCAGCCGCGCATGCAGCGCCGGCGCGCGGCGGCGCACGCGCAGCCCGCCCGGCAGTTCGCCGCCCTGACGGAGTCCGCGCGTAATGCAGGCTTGCATCGCGCCCCAGATGCGCGCGATCCCCTCCGCGATCTCGGCATCGGAGCGAAGGGCGCGTTCGTTCTCCCGTTGCAGCTCGGCGATGGACAGCCCGGCCGCTTCCGCCATTGCGAGCATCGACGCGGCCGTGTCGAAGTGATGCGGGATGGACGGCGCATCGGACGATCCGTCTGCCGTCCCCCCTTCCCCGATGATGAAGCCGCCGCCGATTGAGTAGAAGACACGGCAGATCATCGACCCATCCGGGGCGATGGCGCGGAAAGCCATGCCGTTTGGGTGCTGCGGCAGGGATTCGTGACGGTGGAACAGGATGCCCGCATCGGGATCGAAGGGCAGCGGCGCGCCCTGCGTGCGCGGTAGGCGGTGCGTGCTGCGCAGCCGCGCGATCAGCGCGGGCACCGCATCGGGGTCCACGGTGTCCGGCGCCTCGCCCAGCAGGCCCAGCATGATGGCCTGATCCGTCGCGTGCCCTTTGCCGGTCAGTGCCAGCGAACCGTAAAGGTCCACGGCGATGGCGGCGAACTCCTGTGGCGGCAGCTCGGTGACGAAGCGCCGCGCAGCGACCATCGGGCCGACCGTATGCGAGCTCGACGGTCCGATGCCGATGCGGAAGAGGTCGAAAAGCCCTGCCCAGGCGGGGGATGCTGTCTCGGCCATGACGATGGATGACAGCCGTCATGGCCGGACGGCTCAAGCAGTATTTTCTGATCCGCCGCTGTCATCCTGGCAACGGTGGGGATGGGGCTGGGCGCGCCTGCCGTTTCAAGGGTCTGGATACCATTCTGTAGTAGTGTGCTGCGTATCGCTCTGACCTCGAAGAACGCGCTGAGCGGAAGCACCGGCCATTCGCCGGACGCGGGCGTTGTACGTCCTCGGCAATGGCATTGCGTACGAGGTTGTGGAGGGGCCTCGAACGCCGACCTGCCGCTCCTGCCCAGCGACTGGCCCGGCGCTGCATCGGTGTGCCCCAGTCGCTCATGGCGTTGCCGTTGTTGAAGCCGAGCTGCCGGAATGGTCCTTCGTGACCAGGTCGAGTGGGGGCGAGGTTGGATGGAGAGGGGCTCTGCCCTCCTCCAAACCTCACCCCACCAGGTGGCTGGGGCCACCTGGACCGCCGCCAGTTGGCGTTGGCGCGAAGCTCACGCCGATCCTTCCCCGGATGCTTCGTGCGCAAGGGCAGGTTGCGAAGCCCATCCGGGCCGTCGTGCTTGGTGCCAGGTGACGGTTTCCAAAGGCCTTAAGCCTTTGGCGGGGAGGGGTTCGGGGAGGGGCAGAGCCCCTCTCCGATCCAACAGTCGAGGCTCAGGCGTGCCGCCCTTCGACCTGGACGAAAGCCCGGCGGCGCGTCGGGCCGTAGACGTCATTCCCCGCCGGCCAGCGCCGCCTGCAACACCGCAAGCAGGCGCCGTATCGGCGGCCGGTCGGCGAGCTCGGGGCGGGTGAGGAACCAGTAGCTCCAGGCGCTGCGTCGCCCAAAGCGGCGTGGAAGCGCGAGCGCCAGCGCACCGCGCGCGAGGCGCTCGCGCTCCAGGATCTCGGGCGCGAAGGCGATGCCGTGGCCAGCCTCGGCGGCCTGCAGCGCGGCGTCGAAGGAATCGAAACGCACCTCGGCCTCTGCTCCCGCCACGGCGCCGAGCCTGCGCAGCGCCTCGGGCCAGAAGCCCGGGCCGAGGCTCAGTCCCAGCAACGGTCCGGCGGCGATCTCCGCGGCCCCAAGGGCGGCGCGGCCGCTCAGCCGCGCGGGCGCGACGACCAGCACTACCGGCGACATGGCAAGCCGCGTCGCGGCGACGCGTGGCGGCGGGCGTGGCGCCAGGCGGATCGCGACGTGGCAGGCGCCGCCCTCGATATCGACTGGCGCCGAACTCGCCTCAACCTGGAGGGTGATGCCGTCCTGCCGCAGCGGCTGGATCGCGGGCAGCAGCCAGCGCCCGGCAAAGCCCGGCGTCGCGGAGACCAGCAGCGTGCCGTCCGGCGCCTGGGCCGCGGCATAGGCCCGTGCCATGGCCGTCAGCGCATCCCCCACCGCGGCGGCAAGCGCGGCGCCGGGTCGGGTGGGCAGCACGGCGCGGTGGTGGCGCTCGAACAGGGCGACACCGAGCGCGGCTTCGAGATGCCGGACATGATGGCTGACTGCCGAAGGGGTCAGACCGACCTCGGCCGCGCCGTCGCGGAAGCTCTGCCGCCGCGCCGCGGCCTCGAAGGCACGCAGGGCGAGCAGCGGCAGGGCACCGAAATTCGCATGAATCGGGCTCATCCGATGCGGACAGTATTCGTTTGCCAGCCGCCGCACCACGGGGCCTGCTGCGGCGCATTCATGGACACACCGAGATGAGGCAACGCTGCGCATGAGGACGCCATCGCCGCGCCTGGTCATGATGGCGGCGCTGCTGTGCAACCTGATCGGCTTCGCGAACTACGCGGCGGTATTGCCGGCGTTGCGCACCGCCACGGCGCTGACCGAGGTGCAGGCCGGCATCGCCGGCGGCGCCTTCTTCCTCTCCTACGCCATTGGCTCCCCGATCTTCGCGGGGCTCACGGATACGCGCGACGTGCGGCGGCTCTACATGTTGGGCGGCTGCCTCGGGATCGCCGGCGGCCTGTTGTTCCCCTTCGTCAGCGACGGCTTCCCGGCGCTGGTCGCCAGCCGAGTGCTGACCGGGCTCGGCATGGCGGGCACCTACATGCCGGGGCTGCGCCTCCTGATCGAGAACCTGCCGCCGGAGCGCCAGCAGCAGGCGGCAGGCGATTACGTCTCGACGCTCACCCTCGGCTTGTCGGCCTCCTTCGGCCTATCGGGCCTGCTGCAGTGGTTCCTCGGTTGGGAATACGCCTTCCTGGGCGCAGCCGTGACGGCGGTGCTGGGCATGGCGCTGGTGCGCATCACCATCCCCTCGCCGCGGATGACACCAACGCAGGGCAGCCTGCTCGGGCGGCTGTTCAAGGTGATGCGCCTGCGCGACGTCTGGCTGGTGCTGCTGGCGTCGGCGGGGAATAGCTGGGAGGGCATGGCGTATCGCACCTGGTGGGTGGCGCTGCTCGGCTTCGTGGTGCTGCTGCCGGGCAACGATGCCTATGCGAGCTTGAATCTCGCACTGGCCACGGCAGCGGTGGGGCCGCTCGCCATGCCGCTCAGCGCCTGGGTGGCGCGGCGGGCTGAAGCGGGGCGGCGGCATCGCGTCATCGCCCTGGCCGCGGCGACCTCGGTGGTCGTCTCGGCGGTCCTGGCGGGGGCGTTGACGGCGCCCTTCCCACTGATCTTCGCGCTCAGCGTGATCTATCTCTGCGCCATCTTCTGGGATTCGGGTGCTTTGACGCCCGCGGTGCTGATGAAGGTGCCGAGGGAGGATCGCGGCGCGGCGCTGGCGCTGCAATCGGCGGCCTCCAACCTTGGCGCCTTCACCTCGACCATTGTCTTCGGGCTGGTGCTGCATGCCGCGGGTGGCGCGGAATCGACCCATGCCTGGCGCATGTCGATCCTCGGCCTCGCGGCTGGCTCGGCGGTCACAGCGCTCGCGATGCTGGTGCTCGACCGGCGGGGTGCGGTTGCCGCCCGCGCCGATCGCCCGCATGAGGCAAATCTCCAAGGAGGAAACCGGGCATGACGGTGAACGGACGGGAGGCGCTGGCCGAGATGCTGGCCGCGGCGCGGCGGGAGGCACGGCAACTGGACGGCCTGCCGGCGGAACTGCTGCCGACGACGACCGAGGATGGCTATGCGGTCAACGGGCTGGTGGCGCAGCGGTTGGGCTGGGATCTGCTCGGTTGGAAGATCGCCGGCACTACTCCGGCGATGCGTGAGAAGCTGCGGGTGACGGACCCGATCTACGGACGCACTTATCGCCGCTTCGTCGTGCAATCGCCGACGCGTTTCGCGCATGCTGAACTGCTGGACCCGCTGGTGGAATGCGAGTTCTTCATCACCCTCGCGCGCGACCTGCCGCCACGCGAGCAACCCTGGACCATGATCGAGGTCGCCGATGCGGTGGCCACGGTCCATGCCGGCATCGAGGTGGCCGAATGCCGCATCCGCATGGGCAATCTGCCGCCGCTGCCCGGCATCCTGGCCGATGGCAGTGCCTCGGGCCGTTACGTCTTCGGCGACGAGATCACGGATTGGCGCGGCCGCATCGCCAGCATGGAGGTGGTGATGGAGGTGGATGGCACGCCGCGCCGCAAGGGCAGCGGCGCCGACGTGATGGGTGATCCGCTGGCGCCGCTGCTGTGGCTCGTCAATGAGCGCCGCCACTGGGGCGACGGGCTGCGCGCAGGGGAGATGGTGAGCACCGGATCGACCACGGGCATGTTCCCGGTGAAGCCGGGCCAGCAGGTGCGCGCGGTGTTCGGAGGCATGGCCGAGGTACGGATCGACTTCGTGGGCTGAAGCCGACACCCAGCGGGGAAACGTGCCGGATGCAAGAGAGCGCTTGGCACGCGGGCCTGCGGGCGCCGCCGGCCCTGCGCGTTGGCGATGGCGGACGACGTCACCGGCGAATGCCCGGCAATGGCGGCGAATGCCTTGATGTGAGGATCGTGCGTCGGGCGTAGTCACGCGCGGCCTGCGCCTCACGGCACCACGGGCTGGCGGAGAGATAGGTTCATTGGTGCGAAAGTGGTGTCCGCGGCGGGATTCGAACCCACGGCCCCAGGATTCATACCACTTCGGCTTTCGCCGCCGCCTTTCACAGCGTTCGTGGTCTGGACTGTCCCTTCACCCTAGACCTTCGGTCCGTAGGCGCCGCCCGTCCAGTCTCTACACCTTCCAGGCTTGCGCCTGGCTTGGCTCGGGATCGGCAAGGCACAAGCATGCCCAGCTTTCCCCGACTTTGAGCGGATCCGTTGCGCCGTTTCCAAACACAACGCCCAGTTAAGAAAACAAGGAATCCTGTGCTCTATCCTGCTGAGCTACGCGGACATGCTAGACAACTGGTGCTCCTTACACCGCAACGGGCCGGACGGAAAGACCAACGCAAAGCGACACCCACCCAGCACAATTGCTGCATGCAGGTCCCGCGATGTTGGCGCCAATCTTCATCCTCAGCGGCGGCGGAAACGCTCCACGGCGCCGACCAGCGCCGTCCGCACACCAACCTCCAACGCCGAATGACCGGCATCTGGCACGACCGTCAGCCGCGCACCCTGCCATGCCGCGGCAAGGTCGAACGCGGTCTCCGGCGGGCAGACCATGTCGTACCGCCCTTGTACGATCTCCGCCGAGATTCCCGTCAGGCGCCCGATCCGGCCGAGCAATCCTTCCCGTGGCAGGAACAGGTCATGCGCGAAGTAGTGCGCCTCGATCCGCGCCAGGCCGAGCGCGGTGCGGTCTTGCGCGAAGCTTGCGACGGTCTCGGGCGAGGGCAGCAAGGTCGAGCACGACCCCTCATACTGGCTCCAGGCCCGAGCAGCCGGCAGATGTACGGCCGGGTCCGGATTGCTGAGCCGCTTCAGATACGCGTGAAGCAGGTCGCCTCGCTCGGCCTCGGGCAGATGCTCGGCGAATGCCGCCCAGGCATCGGGGAAGACGCGCTTCAGCCCATACAGGAACCACTCGACCTCCGCCTGCCGCCCGAGGAAGACGCCCCGCAGCACGCAGCCTGTCACGCGATCGGGGTGTTCCTGGGCATAGGCCAGGGCAAGCGTGGAACCCCAGGACCCGCCGAACAGCAGCCACTTCTCGATGCCCAGAAAGCGCCGCAGCGTCTCGATGTCCTGCACCAGATGCGGGGTCGTGTTCTCCCGGAGTTCGCCGAGCGGCCGGGATCGGCCGGCACCGCGCTGGTCGAAGATAACGACGCGCCAATGCGCCGGGTCGAAGAAACGCCGATGCACCGCGCCGGCGCCCGCACCCGGTCCGCCATGCAGGAACAGCACCGGCTGGCCGCGCGGGTTGCCGACCTGCTCCCAGTACATGACGTGACCGCCCGACAGGGGCAGCAGGCCGGTCTCATAGGGGGCGATATCGGGGAAAAGGTCGCCGCGGGGCATGGACAACATGTGCCGAACCCAGCGGCTTGCTGCAATGGTGCATCGATCACATCGCTCGATACCGGCCCTGCGGTTATGGTGTATCGTGACGGCTCCATGGCAGAAACGCCGTCCGCACCGTCGCGTTCCGCCGCCGCCGGC
Organism: Roseomonas sp.; assembly: GCA_041914265.1. Classification (GTDB taxonomy): domain Bacteria; phylum Pseudomonadota; class Alphaproteobacteria; order Acetobacterales; family Acetobacteraceae; genus Neoroseomonas. The sequence continues at coordinate 61,311 of JAYSDS010000011.1, read as the reverse complement.
CAGGTCGCCTGCGGCGTCTGCGGTCGTGAGAGCCGTCAACCGCCGTTCCGGATCCCCCCGCCCGAACAGGCGCCTGATCTTGACCTGCGTCCCGGCGAGCCGGTGCGCTCGACGATGCAGCGCTGGCTGCAGCAATGCCCATATTGCCATTACACGGCACCTGCCATCGCGCGGGCCCATCCTGGGGCGGCTGCGGCGGTTTCAGCGGCGCCGTTTCGTGCGCTGATCCAGGACGCTACCCACCCGCCGCTCGCCCGTCGCTTCCTCGCCTGGGCCCATGTCCTCGAGGAGACGGGTGCTCTTCACGCGGCGGCCGAGGCGACGCTGCAGGCGGCCTGGGTCGCCGATGACGCCGGAAAGCCGGACCTCGCACGCGCCTGGCGCCAGGAAGCCGTCGCGCTGTGGCGCAGCGGTCCGCCGCTCGATGCCGAGCAGACGGTGCGGGTGGTCGATGCCCTGCGTCGATCCGAAGCCTGGCAGGATGCCGAGGCGACCGCCGTCGAGCTCGCACGGCTTTCGTTGCCGGAGGCCGTCAGCCAGGTCATTGCCCTGGAGCGGCGGCTGGTCGCTGCTCAGGATTCTGGCCGGCACAGCGTGGCCAGTGCGCTGCCGCCGCCGGCGCGCCGGCCGCATGTGACGCATCAGCGCCGCGACCCTGGTCGCGAGGGCGGCCTGTTCGGCTGGCTCCGCCGCCTGTTCGGCAAGAGGTAGGCTTTCGGTCTCCTGAATCGCACGCCGATCAAGGCGTGGGCTCTTGCCAATCATCGGACGCTTCGGCATTGTTATAGTATAACATCTCTCTGAGTTTCCCGATGCAGCGTCGTGCTCTCCTCGCCCTTCTCGCCGCCAGCCCTGCTGTTGCGCAGACGAACCGCCTATCCGTCATCGCCTCCTTCTCCATCCTCGGCGACATGACGGCCCGGATCGGCGGAGAGCGCATCGCCCTTCGCGTCATCGCTGGCCCCGATGTCGATGCGCACGAGTTCCAACCGCGTCCGTCGGACGTCGCGGCGTTTCGCGGTGCCGGGCTCGTCATCCGCAATGGGCTTGGCTTCGACGCCTGGGTCGAGCGGCTGGTCCAATCGGCGGGCTTCGGCGGTACGATCGTCACGGCGACGACGGGCATTACCCCCCGTGCGACCAGCGCGCATCATCAACACAGTCATGGCGCCGCCGGCCGCCGCCAGGCACACAGCGTTGGCCCTCGTACTGTCCCGGACCCGCATGCCTGGCAGGATCTGCGCCTCGGCCAGGTCTATCTGCGCAACATCGCCGCCGGACTGATCGCCGCCGATCCGGCGGGGGAGGCCGTCTATCGCCGCAACGCCGAGGCCTATGCCGAGCGTCTGGCATCGCTCGATGGTTGGGTGCGCGCCCAGATCGCCACAGTGCCCGAAACGCGACGCCGCGTTGTCACCAGCCATGACGCCTTTGGCTATTTCGCCGCCGCCTATGGCGTCGAATTCCTCTCGCCTGGCGGTGTGTCGACGGAATCCGAACCCTCCGCCGCCGACGTTGCGCGGCTGATCCGGCAGATCCGCGAACAGCGCATCACCGCGCTGTTCATGGAGAACATCTCGAACCCCGCCATGCTGAACCGCATCGCAGCCGAGACCGGCGTCGTCGTGGGCGGCCGACTCTATTCCGACGCGCTATCGGCGCCGGATGGCCCGGCCCCGACCTATGAGGCGATGTTCCGCCACAATGTCGGCCTGCTGGTCCCGGCAATGCGCGGCGGCGCATGATGCGAAGGCTGCTGTTCGCTGCCCTTACTGCGCTCGCCCTGCCTGTCCAGGCGCAGGAAGCACCGGCGGAACGGGCTCAGGTCCGATTTCCGCAGTTCAGCGGGGAGATCGACCTCTCCATGATCGGCGTCGGCACCACGCGCGCGACCGATGCGGCGCGGGAGGGCACGAGCGTCTTCCTCTTCGGCGAGGTGGCGATGGGCCTCGCCCTGACGGAGAACTTCTCCCTTCAGGGTGTCCTCAGCACCGAGCCCATCGGCGAGGGCGATTCCACGGGCGGCTTCCCGGATGGCGGCGTCATTGGCTTTCGTCGTCAGGCGCTGTTCATCGAGCAGCTCTACGCCGATTGGAAGCCGGTCGAGGAACTGCGTCTGCAGGGCGGTATCCTCGTCGCCCCCTTCGGCCGCGGCTATCACGACTTTCCCGGCATCCTGACCGCGGTGCGCGCGCATGAAGTCTATCTCATCGAACAGGTGCTTGGTGGCGCCGGCACCTGGACCTGGCTCGACGATCCGCGCTTCGGCACGCATGACATCTCGGCCGCGATCTTCACACTCGATCGCAGTGCGCTGACCGGCACCTATCTCACCGCGCGCCGCTGCTGCTCGGAACGCTACGAACGCTACAACCGCAACACGATCGCGCAGGGCGGGCCGGGCAACAACGGCACCTTCAACAACGGCGCCATCGCTCTCGACGGCGACAACATGCCCTGGCTACCGGGCTTCTCCTATCACCTCGCCGTGGTCTCGCAGGCGCAGGGGTCGGACGGCACGGCGCGTGAATGGGGCTATGCGGTGGGCCTGCGCTACGAACACCGCTGGAATCGCGAGCAGGCCACGCTGCTCTTTGCCGAGGGCGTCCAGTTCCGCAACGCGGGCGGTCGCCCGCGCGTGGAGATGACGACGGAATCCGTCGATCCGGAGACGGGCGACAGTACGGAGAGCACGATCGACACCACGCTTGCCGCGCGCGAGACCTTCATCACGCTCGGCGTGCAGCACCGCATCGGCCCGTGGCACGGCACCGTCGCCTGGCAGCAGCTCCAGCAGAAGCTCAGCATCGATCCGGTGCCGAATGAGAACTGGTTCGAGTTCTCCATCGGCCGACAGATCGGCTCCGGCTTCACCCTCGATGTCGGCTACCAGTACGCGCAGCAACTGATCGAGGATGAGGGAAGGCGCGGTACGTCCCACGCCGTGCTCGCCAGGCTGCGCTACCAGGGCAGCTTCTGAACCGCGATGCGGCGTGGCAGGGTCCGGCCATGCGCCCAGACCTGCCCCCGCATTGGCTCCACCCGAAGGACATCGCCGAGGCCCGCGCCGCCCAGGCCGAGATGAGCACCCATCTGGTGCTGCAGGACGACATGCCGCCCCGACCCTGGCGGCTCGGTGGTGCCGATGTCAGCAACACGCGCTTCGACCCGGCGAAGCTCGTCCATGCCGCGATCGTCACACTTGACCCCGAAGGTGCCGTGATCGCTGCAGCGCATGAGACGCGCCGTGCCGACTTCCCCTACGTGCCCGGCTATCTTGGCTTCAGGGAGGTACCGGCCCTGCTGGCCGCGTGGTCGCGCCTTCCGGCGAAGCCCGACATCCTGCTCGTGGACGGGCAGGGCACGGCGCATCCGCGGGGCTTCGGGGTGGCCTGCCATCTTGGCCTGGTGCTCGACGTGCCCAGCATCGGCGTGGCCAAGTCGTTGCTCGTCGGTACCGGCGAACCCGGCCCCGATGTCGGCGACACCGCCCCGCTCATCTGGAAGGAACATCGCATCGGCACGGCGCTGCGTACCCGGCGCGGGGCACGGCCGCTCTATGTCTCGATCGGGCATCGCGTATCGCTGAATACGGCCGTGGCGATCGTACTGGCCGCGGCGGAAACGCGCCGGCTGCCGCGTCCCATCCGCGCGGCGCATGACGCTGCGAACGCCGCGCGGCATGCCTGTCACGGAGCTGCATTTTGCGCCGCCCCATCGCGCGACTAGACTGATCGGCATCTTGCATCAAGACCATTACGGGAACCGTCCATGACTCATCAGACAGCGCCGCGCCGCGCCTTCTCACGCCGTGCCGCGCTTGCTTTCGGCGCCAGCCTGCCGCTCGTCGCCCGTGGGGCCGCCGCGCAGGAGCTGCCGAGCCGCCCGATGCGCATCATCGTTCCCTACACGCCGGGCGGCACGACGGACATTGCCACGCGCCTCATCGCCGAGCCGCTGTCGCGCATCATCGGTCAGCCGGTCGTCGTCGAGAACAGGCCTGGCGCGAACAGCATCGTCGGTGCCGCAGCGGCGGCCTCCAGCGCGCCGGATGGCACGACGCTGGTGATGGTGCTGCCCGCCCACGCCGCCAATGCCACGTTGCAGGCCGGCAAGATGCCGTTCGATGCGCTGACCTCCTTCGCACCGGTCAGCCTGGTGGTGCAGGCACCACTCGTCCTCGCCGGCAGCAAGCATATTCCTGCCCAGGATTTTCGGGGCTTCGTGGACTACGTCCGCGCCAACCCCGGCAAGGTCAACTACGGTTCGAGCGGCATCGGCGCGACGGCGCATCTCGCGATGGAGCAGCTCCGGCTCCGCCTCGGCCTGACCATGGAGCACATCCCTTATCGCGGCACGCAGCCTGCGCTCCAGGACCTGATGGCCGGCAATCTCGGTCTGCTCTTCGACACCTATTCGCCGATGAAGCCGCAATTCGATGCGGGGACGGTGCGGCCGCTCGGCATCGCCACCCTGACGCGTCCGGAATTCGCGCCGGAGCTGCCGACGCTCATCGAGGGCGGCCTGCCGGATTTCGCCGCGAGCTCCTGGTGCATGCTGCTCGCCCCCGCGCGGACGCCGGAACCCATTACCGAACGCATCGCACGGGAAGTCCGCAGCATCGTGCAGGAGCCAGCGATGAAGCAGCGGCTGCAGGATCTCGGCTTCGTGGTGGAAGGCCGCCCGCCCGCGGCGACCGGCGAGTTCCTGCGCGCGGAAGTGGCACGCTGGGGCGAGGTGATCCGCACCGCGGATATCCGCGTCGAGTAACGCGTTGCGCCGGAGGGGGTTTCGGCCCTCTCCGGCAAAGGCCCGATGCCGCCGTTACTCGCCCAAGGCGAAGCGGATGGCGCGGTTGACCGCCTGCGGCAGCATCGACATGTGCGTCTCCTCCACGATCTCCTCGACCGTCACCTCGACCCCGAGCGGGCGCAGGCGGTCGGCGAGCTCCCGTGCATTCTCGATGTGCCGCGTCTCTCGTAGCCGCTCGAGCCGCCGCGCGGCATCGGGCTGCGCATGCTGGAACGGTGCGAGATGCCGTTCGTACTCGCCCACGGCCATCAGCAGCTTCGGATGTCCCCGCTCGCCGGGCGTCAGTGCGGCGAAACGCCGCTCGGCGCGCAGTACCGCGTAATCCTCCCAGTAGATGGAGGGGCTCATCGCGATCCAATGGGTGAAGGATTGCGGACGTGTGAATAGCGCCTGCAGCACGAAGAGTCCGCCGAAGGAGTGACCGAAGATCGCCTGCCGGCTCGGATCGAGCGGGGCGCGGGCAGCGATGAAGGGCTTCAGCTCGGCTTCGATGAAGGCGAGGAAATCCGCCGCGCCGCCGGTGCGGACCGGCGGACCGCCCGGCCGATGCGGCGGGTAGGTCTGGCCCGGCGGCGGGGAATAGTCCCAGGACCGCCGCTCGCTGTCATAGGCGGCCTCGGTCGGGTAACCAATGCCGACCAGCACGGCATTCCGAATGCCCGTCCCGCGCGGATAGTCAGCCTGGACCCGCAGCGCGTCGGTGGCGATGCCCATCACCGCATTGGCGTCGAGCAGGAAGAGGGCCGGCCACCCCATCGCGGGCGCCTCGCCTGGCGGGATGCGCAGGAAGATGCGCCAGGGCAGGCCGCCCGTGCGTGGCGCGACATCGAACGCGCGCAAGCCGGGCAGTGGCACCGGCACGCCCTGCTGATCGTCCTGCGCCTCGGCGCGCCGTCCGGGCAAGCCGACGGCGCCCAGAGCCAACGCTGCGCGCCTGGGGATGGTCGGGAACGCGCTGCCAGCCACGCCGCTGCCTCATCAATCAAGAATGACATGCATTCGCATTGCGCGGGACAGTCTGCAACCGGCCAATCAGCCTGCCCGCGGATGCGCCTTCTTCCAGGTCGCGAGCAGGCTCGCAGCATCCACTGCGGTATAGCGCTGCGTGGTGGACAGGCTCGCATGGCCGAGCAGTTCCTGGATCGATCGCAGATCCGCTCCGGCCCCGAGAAGATGGGTTGCAAAAGAATGGCGCAGCGCGTGCGGCGTCGCATGTTCCGGCAGGCCGGCGAGGCGGCGGAACTCCCTTAGCGACTTCTGCGCGACCGCCGCGTCGAGACGTGCTCCGCGTGCACCCAGGAACAGCGGTTCATCCGGATCGCCCGCTCCGCGCTGCCGGAGATAGGTCGCAACGGCGTCACGTACCGCGGGCAGCACCGGAACCAGCCGTTCCTTGGAGCCTTTGCCGATGACGCGCAGCGCCGCATCGCGGCCGGGCAGGGGGGCATCGCGAAGGTTCAGCGCCAGCGCCTCGCCGATGCGCAACCCGGCACCGTAGAGCAGCGCGAACAGGGCGGTATCACGGGCTGCCTGCATCTCGGGCCTTTCGTGCCGGCCGAGGCTGTGCACCTCGCCCACCTCCTGCGCCACGGCACGCGCCTGGTCCGGTGTCAGGGCGCGTGGGATCGGTGGCTTGGGCCGGGGGCCGCGAATCGCCCCGAGCGGCAACGGCGCCATGCCGTGATGCCGCGTCAGGTAGCGGAGGAACCCGCGGATTGCCGCGAGCCGCCGCGCCCGCGTCGCGGTGCCATCGCCCTCATTCGCCCGGACGGCGAGGAAGCTCCGCAAGTCGCCGGCCCTCAGGGCTCCGAGCGCCGCGAGATCCGGCTCCCCACCCAGGTGCCGCGTCAGGAAGCCGAGGAACTCGGCGACGTCCCGCCCATAGGCCTCAAGCGTGTGCGCGCTTGCGCGGCGTTCCCGCGCCAGCCAGTCGAGCCAGGCGGCGCGCGCCGCATCGCCCGTCAAGTCGTCACCGCGACAGGGCAGCCGCCACGGCGCGGCCGAGGAACGCCAGTACCTGGACGGTCTGGCGCAGCGGAAGCGCGGCAGCGTCCCGGGCGCCGACGGCGATCAGCGCCGGCGGGCCAAGGGGCAGCGGCACCCGGGCCAGCGCATCCCGTATCACCAGCGGCGCCGCCTCCGCATGCAGCATCTCGAGATCCGTGGGGGCGGGTCGCACCACGGCATCGCGGCCATGGCCGACCAGACGCCTTACCGCACCGCGCGGCAGGCGCAGCATGCCAGGGGGCAGCGGCGCCGGGCCGAAGCCGGGTTCGGCCGCGAGGGTGCAGGTCTCGACGCCGAGCAGCGCCGGCACTTCCTGCGTGACGGCTTCCATCACGTCCGGCGCCCGCATCAGGGCGAGGACGGCCAGGCGCACCCGGAGCGTCAGCGCCGCCCCGGCGCGCCCGGTTTCGAGCGCCGCCGCGAACTCGGCTTCCAAGGCCCGGGCGCGGCCGCGTTCGGCGGCCAGCATCGCGGCCATGTGGTCGGCGAGGTTCTCGCCGTGCAATCGCCGCGGCGGCACCAGGACCCGGTAGATATCCGGGCGTTCCGCCAGGAAGCCCGTATTGGCGCGCAGATACGCTTCGACCTCCTCCGCCTGGAGATCCGTGGACGGGATAGCCTGGGCGGGGAGGTGCGCGCTCATAGGATGGATTGTCCCGTCTTCTTCCAGTCGGCCAGGAAGGCCTCGAGGCCGCGGTCCGTCAGCGGGTGCTTCAGCAGCATCCGGATGACGTTCGGCGGAAGGGTTGCGACGTGGGCGCCGAGCTTTGCGGACTCGACCAGGTGGATCGGATGGCGGATCGAGGCGACGAGCACCTCTGTCTTCAGATTGGGGTAGTTGCGGTAGATCTGGACGATGTCCGCAATCAGCCGCATGCCGTCGGTCGCGATGTCATCGAGCCGGCCGACGAAAGGAGAAATGAAGGTGGCACCCGCCTTGGCGGCCAGCAGCGCCTGCGCAGCCGAAAAGCAAAGGGTGACGTTGACCATCGCACCCTCGCCCGAGAGCGTGCGGCAGGCGACGAGGCCGGCTTCCGTCAGCGGCACCTTCACCGCCACATTCGGCGCGATGGCGCGCAGCACCTTGCCCTCGGCGATCATGCCGGCCGCGTCAGTGGCAGTCACCTCGGCGCTGACAGGGCCGGGGGTGATGGCGCAGATCTCCGCGATCACGGCCTTCATGTCGCGGCCGGACTTGGCGATCAGCGACGGGTTGGTGGTGACACCGTCCACGAGGCCAGCCTCGGCGAGCGACCGGATCTCGGCGACCTCGGCGGTGTCAACGAAGAACTTCATGCTGGGAAACCTTCCAGGGGCAGATTGCAGCACGGGTGAAACGAATGCCGTGCGGATGATCACAGTCTAACCGATGCATACAATGAATACAGGACCGACCCATGACGGCGCATCTCTTGTTGCGTCTCCGGCACGTCTTCGCGTGCTGCTGCCCCTACCACTTGCCGATGCATATGATTATCGCGCGCCCGTCGGCCCGTCGGTGCCGCCTGGCTCATTCGTCGTCGTGCCGCTCGGCCGCCGTCAAGTCATTGGTGTGGTGTGGGATGGCGAGCCCGATCCGTCCCTCCCCGAGAAGCGCCTGCGCAGCGTGGAACAGGTGCTCGACGCACCGCCGATGACGGCGACGCTGCGGCGCTTCGTCGACTGGGTTGCCGCCTATACGCTGAGCTCGCCAGGTGCCGTGCTGCGCATGGCGATGAGCGCGCCGTCGGCCCTGGAGGCCCCGGCACCCCAGACGGGTTGGCGGCGCATGGCGCACCTGCCCGAAGGGATACGGATCACGCCCCCACGCCGACGGGTCCTGGAGCTGCTGACCGATGGCATCACGCGCGCTGGCGGCGAGATCGCCGAGGCTGCCGGCGTGGCGCCCGCGATCCTGCGCGGGATGGCGGATGCCGGCCTGATCGAGCCGGCACTGATGGCGCGCCATCCGCGGTTCGCGCGGCCGGATCCGGAGCACCCCGGGCCGACGCTCGGTGCGGAGCAGGCGGACGCCGCTGACGCCCTGCGCGTCACGGTGGCGCGGCGCGCCTTCTCGACCACGCTGCTGACCGGCGTCACCGGCTCAGGCAAGACCGAGGTCTATTTCGAGGCCGTCGCCGAATGCCTGCGCCAGGGCCGCCAGGCGCTGGTGTTGTTGCCGGAGATCGCGCTGTCAGCGCAATGGCTCGATCGCTTCCGCGGCCGCTTTGGCGTGGCGCCGGCGCTGTGGCATTCGGAACTTACCTCCCGGACCCGGCGAGAAACCTGGCGTGCCGTGGCGGAGGGCGAGGCATCGGTCCTGGTCGGGGCGCGGTCCGCGCTCTTCCTGCCCTTTCCCGATATCGGCCTGATCGTCGTGGATGAGGAGCACGAGACCGCCTTCAAGCAGGAGGAAGGCGTCGTCTACCACGCGCGGGACATGGCTGTAGTCCGCGCGAGGCTATCGGAGGCCGCGTGCGTGCTGGCCAGCGCCACGCCGTCCCTCGAAAGCAGCACCAATGCGGCGAACGGGCGCTATGCCTCGTTGCATCTGCCGGCACGCCATGGCGGGGCGGAACTGCCCGATGTTGCGCTCATCGACCTGCGGCGCACGCCGCCCGAGCGCGGCCGCTTCATCAGCCCCCCTCTGGCCGAGGCCGTGAGCGAGACCCTCGCCCGCGGGGAGCAGGCCATGCTCTTCCTGAACCGCCGCGGCTATGCGCCGATGACGCTGTGCCGCGCCTGCGGCCATCGACTCCGCTGCCCCAACTGCACCGCCTGGCTGGTCGAGCACCGTGCCGCCCGACGCCTGCAATGCCATCACTGCGGCCATGTGGAGGCGCCGCCCGAAGCATGCCCCAACTGCGGCGCCCCGCATGCCACCGTGCCGATCGGCCCGGGTGTGGAGCGGGTGCTGGAGGACGCGACGGCGCTGTGGCCGGAAGCGCGGCGGCTCGTCATGGCTTCGGACACCATCCCTGGCCCCGCCGCGGCGGCGGCGGCGGCCGAAGCGATCCGCAAGCGGGAGGTCGACCTCATCATCGGGACCCAGATCGTCGCCAAGGGCTGGCACTTTCCGCATCTGACGCTGGTCGGCGTGGTGGATGCGGATCTCGGCCTGGCGGGTGGCGATCTGCGGGCGTCGGAACGCACCTTCCAGCTTCTGCACCAGGTCGCCGGCCGCGCGGGGCGGGAGGAGCATCGCGGCCGCGTCCTGCTGCAGTCCTTCGCGCCGGAGCATCCCGTGATGCAGGCGCTGGTCGGCGGCGATATCGATGCCTTCATGGAGGCGGAGGCGAATGACCGGCGGCCCGGGCATTGGCCGCCCTTCGGGCGCCTCGCGGCGCTGATCGTGAGCTCGGAGGATGAGCGCGCCGCCGAGCGCACCGCGCGCGATCTGGGCCTCGCGGCGCCGGGCGGGGAGGGGGTGGAGGCCTTGGGGCCGGCGCCCGCCCCATTGGCCATCCTGCGGGGGCGCCACCGGCGGCGCCTGCTGCTGAAGACGCGGCGCGACATCGCCGTCCAGCCGCTGCTGCGGGCCTGGCTGGCCAAGGTCGAGGTTCCCGGCAACGTCCGGGTTCAGGTGGATGTGGATCCCGTGGGCTTCCTGTGACGGAGCGATCCGCGGCCTCGTCGGAGGCCGCCGCACGGGACGTCGGGCGCAAGGCTGGGATGTCGGATCAAGGACGCGGCTTCGGCGCCCCCCCTACAAGCACGCATGATCTTTCGCCCGCCCCGCAGACACGTTCTGCCAGCACGCCGGGAGATCGTGACGGTTCCGGGGTGGGCCTCGCTGATGCAGCAAAGCGCTTGCGCCGGCGGTCCCGTCCCCTGAATGTCCCAGTGGACAGAGTCTCCGACTGACCAGGCCCCGATGACACCGGACAACGCCATGCACAATCGGCTGCGCAGCGCCTCGACCCTTTCGAAGAGGCCGCTTGGCCTGTCACTGCTGCTTGGCGTCGCGGTGATCGTCGCCGGCTGCGACGGCGGGCCGCCGCCGGCGCCGCCGGAGATCCGCCCCGTTCGCGTCGTGACCGTCGAGCACAGCGCCGGCGGCGAGGTCGTCTCCCTCACCGGCACCGTGCAGGCCGAGACGGAGGTGAACCTCGCCTTCCGGATCGATGGCCGCCTGACGGAGCGGCTGGTGAATGTGGGCGATACGGTGCGCGCGGGCCAGGTGGTTGCGCGGCTGAACCCCGAGAACGAGGAGAACGGGCTGCGCGCCGCGCGCGCTCAGCTCGCCGCGGCTCGGGCCCAGCTCACCGAGGCGGCGAACAACTACTGGCGCCAGTCGGAACTGCTGCGGGACGGCTGGACCACGCGGGTCCGCTACGACCAGGCGGCGCAGGCGCGCCAGACCGCGCAATCCGCGGTGGATGCCGCGCAGGCGCAGGTTGGCCTGGCCGAGACACGGCTCGGCTACACGGAACTGGTCAGCGACGTGAATGGCCGCGTGACGGCGCGTGGCGCCGAGCCCGGCGAGGTGGTGCAGCCCGGCCGCATGGTCGTCCAGGTGGCGCGCGACGAAGGCCGCGACGCGGTGTTCGACGTGCCGCCGACGCTGAAGGACCAGGCGCCCGCCAATCCGCTGATCGCGGTGGTGCTGGCGACCGATCCCTCGGTGCGCGCCGAGGGCCGCGTGCGGGAGGTTGCGCCACGGGCCGATGCGGTCACCGGCACCTTCCAGGTGCGGGTCGGCCTCGCCGATCCGCCGGCGGCGATGCGCCTCGGCGCGACGGTGACGGGGCGGCTGACGCTCGGTTCCGCGGCGGGCTACGCCATTCCGGCTTCGGCCTTGACGCGGGCGAACAACCAGCCCGCGGTCTGGGTGGTGGATCCCACCAACGACACGGTCGCGCTGCGCACGGTGGAGCTGGTGCGGCATGATCCGGGTCATGTCGTGGTCGGCACCGGCCTCGCCGAGGGTGACATCGTTGTCACCGCCGGCGTGCAGGCACTGCGACCGGGTCAGAAGGTGCGGCTGCTCGGCGGCGCCGCGCGATGATCGGGCCCAATCTTTCGGAATGGGCGATCGGGCGGCGTTCGCTCGTCGTCTATTTCATGATCGTCGCGCTGGTCGCGGGCTCCTTCGCTTTCTTCAAGCTGGGGCGCAACGAGGATCCGGCCTTCACCTTCCGCACCATGATCGTCTCCGCCGTCTGGCCGGGCGCGACCATGGAGGAGACGCTGCTGCAGGTGACGGAGCGGCTGGAGCGCACGCTTCAGGAAACGCCGAACCTCGATACCCTGCGTTCCTACACCGTCCCCGGGCAGACCACGATCTTCGTCGACCTGAAGGGGGCGACGCCGCCCGCGGTGGTGCCGGACATGTGGTACCAGGTGCGGCGGCGCGTGGCCGATATGCGCCACACCTTGCCGCAGGGCTTGGTCGGACCCTTCTTCAACGACGATTTCGGCGACACCTTCGGCATCATCTACGGCTTCACTGCCGACGGCTTCACGCAACGTGAGTTGCGCGACTACGTCGAGGAAGCGCGATCCCGCCTGTTGCTGGTTCCCGACGTCTCGAAGGTCGAGATCCTCGGCGCGCAGGATGAACGCATCTTCATCGAGTTCTCCTCCGAGCGGCTCGCCGGGCTTGGCCTGAACCGCAATGCGCTGATCGCCGCGCTGCAGGCGCAGAACCTCGTCCGGCCCGCCGGCATGGTGGAGAACGACCAGGAACGCCTCGCCGTGCGCGTCTCCGGCGCCTTCGAGACCGAGCAGGACATCCGCAACGTCAACTTCGTGGTCGGCGACCGGATCTTCCGCCTGGGCGACATCGCGGAGGTGCGGCGCGGTACCGCCGATCCGCCCCAGCCGATGTTCCGCGTGAACGGCAAGCCGGCGATCGGGCTTGCCGTGGCGATGCGGGATTCGGGGGACATCCTTGCCCTCGGCCGCAACATCAAGGCGGCGATGGCGCAGATCCGCGCCGAACTGCCCATCGGCATCGAACCGATCCTCGTCGCCGACCAGGCCGTGACGGTGGATGAGGCGATCACCGACTTCACCGACAGCCTGTGGCAGGCGATCCTGATCATCATGGCAGCGTCCTTCGTGGCGCTGGGCATGCGCGCGGGATCGGTCGTGGCGCTGTCCATTCCGCTGACGCTCGCCATCGTCTTCCCGCTGATGTCGGTCTTCGGCATCGACCTCCAGCGCATCTCGCTGGGCGCGTTGATCATCGCGCTGACGCTGCTGGTCGACGACGCGATGACGACCATCGACGCCATGATCCGGCGCCTGGCGGCGGGTGATTCCAAGCCGAAGGCGGCGACCTTCGCCTATTCCTCCCTGGCGTCGTCCATGCTGATCGGCACGCTGGTGACGATCGCGGGCTTCGTGCCGATCGGCTTCGCGCGTTCCTCGGCCGGCGAATACACCTTCTCGATCTTCGCGGTGGTCGGCATCGCGCTGATCGTGTCGTGGTTCGTCGCGGTCATCTTCGCGCCGCTGCTCGGCATGGCGATCCTGAAGGCACCGAAGCCGGGCGCCGCGACGGAACCGGAGAAGCCCGGCGCCATCCTGCGCGCCTACACCCGCTTCCTCACGGCCGCGATGCGGTTCAAGTGGGTCACGATCGGCTTCACCGTGGCGATGTTCGGCGTTGCCGTCTTCGCCATGCAGTTCGTGCCGCGGCAGTTCTTCCCGTCCTCCGACCGCACCGAATTGCTGGTCGAGGTGTCGCTGCCACAGAATTCCTCGATCTTCGCCTCCGAGACCCTGGCCACGCGCCTCGATGCCGCGTTGGCGCAGGACCCCGATGTGGAACGCTGGTCCACCTATGTCGGCCGCGGCGCGATCCGCTTCTACCTGCCACTAAACGTGCAGCTGGCGCTGCCCTTCTTCACCCAGGCGGTGGTGGTGGCGAAGGACCTGCCGGGCCGGGAACGCCTGCACCGCCGGCTGGAAGCCCTGCTGGAGGAGCAATTCCCGTCGGCCGTGTCGCGCGTCTATCCGCTCGAACTCGGCCCGCCGGTCGGCTGGCCCTTGCAGTACCGCGTGAACGGCCCGGATATCGAGCGCGTCCGCGCCATCGCCCATGACGTGGCGAAGCTGCTCGCCGAGACGCCCGGCGCGCGCCATGTCCATTTCGACTGGATGGAACCGGCGCGCCAGCTTCGCGTGCGGATCGACCAGGACGAGGCGCGGCGGCTTGGCCTCTCCTCAGCCCAGGTCGCGGCAGCGATCAATGCCGCGGTCACGGGCACAACGATCACGCAGCTTCGCGACGACATCTACCTCATCGACGTCGTAGCGCGCGCGACGGCGGATGAGCGGCTGTCGCTCGACACGCTGCGGTCGCTGCAGGTCTCCCTGCCCGGCGGGCGGACGGTGCCGCTCACCCAGCTCGCTACCTTCGAGCATGGCCAGGAGTACCCGCTGATCTGGCGGCGCAACCGCGTGCCGACGCTGACGGTCCGTGCGGATGTGAATCCCGGCGTGCTGCCCGATACGGTGGTCGCGGCGGTCCAGCCGCGCATCGACGCGCTGAATGCGACGCTGCCCGCGCCCTATCGCGTCGACCTCGGCGGCATCGCGGAGGAGAGCGCGGACAGCCAGGCCTCGGTCATCGCCGTCGTGCCGATGATGCTGCTGCTGATGCTCACGCTGCTGATGTTCCAGCTCGGTTCCTTCCGCCGGCTGGGGCTGGTGCTGGCGCTCTTGCCGCTCGGCATCATCGGCGTGGTGCTGGCCTTGCTGGTCTTTCAGCGGCCGCTCGGTTTCGTGGCCATCCTCGGCATCCTCTCGCTGCTCGGGATGATCGCGAAGAACGCCATCATCTTGATCATCCAGATCGAGACCGACCGCGAGGCCGGCCTCAACGTTCGGGATGCGGTGGTGGCCGCGGCATCATCGCGTCTTCGCCCGATGCTGCTGACGGCGATCTCGACCGTGCTCGGCCTGATCCCGATCGCGCCCACGGTGTTCTGGGGGCCCATGGCCTTTGCCATCATGGGCGGGCTGATGGTGGCGACGCTCCTGACGCTGGTCTTCCTGCCGACGCTTTACGTCACCGTCTTCGACCGCAAGCCGGCGAAGGCGGCGGCACCGGCGGGCTGACATGGGCGGCGCGGGGCTGATCCGCTTCGGTCTGCTCCTGCTGCTCTGGGTGGCGCTCGCCGGGCCGGGCCTGGCGGATCTGCTGACGGGCATCGCGGCGGCGGCGGGGGCGAACTGGGTGAGCCTGCGCCTCATGCCATCCGCCGCGACGGGGCTGCGGCCGGGGGCCTGCGTTGCGCTGCTGCTCCGCTTCCCCTGGCAGGCGCTGCGCGCGGGCATCGAGGTCGCGCGCCTCGCCCTGGATCCGCGCCGGCGGCCCGCACCCGCGACCATCGTCTGGTCTCCACTGCTGCCACCCGGGACGGCGCGGGATGCCTTCCTTGCCTATGCCAGCCTGCTGCCGGGCACGTTGCCGGCAGGGGAGGCGGAAGGCGGGGGCATCGCCATCCATGCGCTTGACGGCGCGACCGGCGTGCCGGCGGCGATGTCGGCGGAGGAGGCGCGCTTCGCCCGCGCCCTCGGCCGTGATGGCTGAGTTTCTTCTGGGCGCCGCATTGCTGGTGCTTATCACCGTCATGGCCGGGCTGATGCGCGTGCTGCGCGGGCCGACGGATGCGGACCGGATCATGGCTGCGCAGCTTCTCGGGACGGGCGGCATCGGGGCGCTGCTGCTGGCCGCGGTGGCGCTCGGCGAGCCAGCGCTGTTCGACCTCGCCTTGACGTTTGCGGTGTTGGCGGCCTTCGCCTCCGTGGCAATGGCACGCTCGGCGCCCAGGGATCGGGAGCCCGGGGCGTGAGCCTGCTCGCCGACGGCTTCACCGTCCTCGCCGTGCTGATCGGGCTTGTCTTCTTCGCTGCCGGTTCGATGGGGCTGCTGCGCTTTCCCGATCCGGCGAGCCGGCTGCATGCGCTGACCAAGGCGGATCACCTCGGACTCGGCTTCGTCGTGCTGGGCCTGCTGCCGCAGATGGGTTCCCTGGGCGCGGTGTTGCGGCTGCTCGCCATCTGGGCGCTGGTGCTGCTGGCCAGCGCCGCGACGGGACCGATGATCGCCGCGCTGATCCGGCGCCAGGGGCCGACCGGATGACGGCGGATCTGATCGCGGACGGGTTGCTGGCGATCGGCATCCTGGGGCTTGGCGTGGCCTGCGTGGTCGCCCGGCGCGTCTTTGCCGCGGTGGCGCTGTTCATTGCCTATGGCTTGCTGCTGGCCTTGGCCTGGGCGCGGCTCGGCGCGCCCGACGTCGCCCTGACCGAGGCCGCGATCGGCGCCGGCCTGTCCGGCGTGCTGCTCCTCGGCGGCGCACGGCGTCTCGCCGGCGTGCCCGATGCCTTGCCGGGCGCTGCGCCGGGGCCCGGGATGACGATCCTGATCGGTCTCGGCTGCGCCGGCATCGCTGCCGCGCTGGCGGCCGCGGTGCTGTGGCTGCCCGACCCGGCGCCAAGCCTCGCGCCCCAGGTCGCCGCCAACCTGGCGGCCACGGAGATGGGCAATCCCGTGACCGGCGTGCTGATGGCCTTTCGCGGCCTCGACACGCTGCTCGAAGCCGTGGTGATCCTGCTCGCCGTGGTCTGCGTCTGGGCGTTGGCGCCGGAGGGCGGCTGGGGCGGCGTCGCCGGCCCGCGCCAGCCCATGCTGCCGGATGGGCCGCTCTCCCTGCTGGCGCGGCTGCTGCCGCCGCTGGGCATCGTCGTCGCCGCGCATATCCTCTGGATCGGGGCCGATGCGCCGGGGGGGAAGTTCCAGGCTGCCGCGATCCTCGCGGCGATGTGGCTGATGCCGTGGATGGCGGGCCTGGCACCGGCGCCGCGCATCGGAGCGCCCTGGCTCCGCGGCGTGCTGGCCGTGGGCCCGGCGCTGTTCATCGCGGTGGGCCTGGCCGGCGCGGCGATCGAGGGTGCCTTCCTCGCCTACCCCGTCGGTTGGGCCAAGCCACTGATCAAGCTGGTGGAAGTCGTCCTGACCGCTTCCATCGCGGTGGCGCTGGCCCTGCTGGTCATGGGCCCGCCTGAGGCGGAACCCAAGCCATGAGTGCCGCGCTCTTCGGCCTGCTGGGCGCGGCACTGGTCGGCATCGGCCTGTTCGGCATGCTGATCCGGCGGGAGGCGCTGCTGCGCATCCTGTCCTTCAACCTCCTCGGCGGCGGGATCTTCCTGGTCTTCGGGGCGGTGGCGCGTCGCGGCGCGGGCGCCGGCTTCGCGGGTGACCCGGTGCCGCAGGCCATCATCCTGACCGGCATCGTCGTCGCCTTCGCCGCGACGACGCTGGCGGTCGCGCTGGTGCTGCGCCTCGCCGCCGCTCCGGATCGCGACTGATGGCGACGACGCCCTGGGGCATGCTGCCCGTGCTCGCGCTGATGCTGCCAGTCCTGGCGATGGTGGCGGCGGTGCCACTGGGTGCGCGCGGGGCGGAGCGGCTGACGCTCGCCTATGCGCCGGTCGGGCTGCTGCTGGCGCTCGGCATCGCGCTGGCGGTTCAACTCGGCGGGGCGCCCATCGGTCAGGCGCTCGGGCATTGGGAGGCGCCGCTCGGCCTCGCCCTGCGCGCGGATGGCCTGTCGGCGGCGATGCTGGTGACGACAGCACTCATCATCGGCGCCGTCGCGCTGTTCGCCCGCACCGATTTCGGTACGGCGCCGGGCATGGCCGAACGGCGTCAGGCCTTCGCCTTCTGGCCGTTGCTGCTGGCGCTCTGGGCCGCCATCAACCTGCTGCTGGTCGCGAACGACCTCTTCACCCTCTATGTCGGGCTCGAATTGCTGACCTTCGCCGCCATGCCGCTGGTCTGCCTCGACGGCAGCCGCGCGACGCTGGAGGCGGCGCTGCGCTACCTGATGTTCGCGCTGCTGGGATCGGTGCTCTACCTGCTGGGCGTCGCGCTGGTCTATGGCAGCTTCGGCACGCTCGACATCGTCCTGCTGGCCCGCCGCGCGACGGGTGAGGCGCCGGTGCTGATCGCTCTCGCCCTGATGACGGCGGGGCTGCTCGCGAAGACCGCGCTGCTGCCGCTGCATTTGTGGCTGCCGCCGGCCCATGCCGGCGCGCCGGCGGCGGCGAGCGCGGTGCTCTCCGCCCTGGTGGTGAAGGGCTCCTTCATCCTGTTGCTGCGCCTGTGGTTCGGCGTGATGGCGCAGGTGCCCATGCCGGACGCGGCGCAGATCCTCGCCGGGCTTGGCGCGGCGGCGATCCTGCTGGGTTCCGTCGCGGCGCTGGGCCAGGCGCGGCTGAAGCTGCTCGTGGCCTATTCGACGGTCGCGCAGATCGGATACCTGTTCCTGATGTTTCCGCTGGTCGCGGCGGGCGCCGGGGAGGCCGCCGCCAAGGCCTGGACGGGCGGGACGGTCCAGGCCGTCTCCCACGCCTTCGCCAAGGCGGCGATGTTCCTGGCCGTGGGCGTGATGGCGAAGCGGCTGGGACATGACCGCATCGCCGATCTCGCCGGCTCCGGCCGTGCCATGCCGGTCACGCTGCTGACCTTCGCACTCGCCGGCCTTTCCCTGATGGGCGTACCGCCATCGGGCGGCTTCGCGGCCAAGTGGCTGCTGCTGAGTGCTGCCATCGGCGCCGGGCAATGGTGGTGGGCGCTGGTGATCCTGGGCGGTGGCGTCCTGACCGGCAGCTATGTCTATCGCGTCCTCGCCAGCGGGCTGCGCGCCAGCAGCGATGCGGCGCCGGAACCGGCCCCGATCGACTGGAAGCTGGATGGGATCCCGCTCGTCCTCGCCTTGCTGTCGGTGGCGCTCGGTTTCCTGCCGCTGGCCGCCTTCGGGCTGGTGCAGGTCGGCCGGCTGGATCTGCTGCCATGAGCGCGCTGCTGCTCGCCGCGACGCCGCTTGCGCCCCTGCTGCTGCTGGCGGCGGTCGCGACGCCGTCCCTCCGGGCGCCCGCGCTTCGCCTGCTATGGGCGGCGCCGCTGCCGGCCCTGGCCTGCGCGGTCCTTGCCGCCGATGGCGAGCCTTTCATCGTCTATGCGCGGGTGAGGCTGACGCTGGCGCTCGACCTGCCCTCGGCGTTGTTGCTGGGCGCAGCGGCGCTGCTGTGGTGCGCCGCCTCCGTCTATGTTCGGGCCTACATCGAGCGCGATGCCCTGCCGCGCTTCGCCGCCTGGTGGCTGCCGACCATGTCGGGCAGCCTCGGCGTCTTCGTGGCGGGGGATCTGGTCGGGTTCTACCTGGTCTTCGCGCTGGCCAGCCTGCCGGCCTGGGGCTTGGTCATCCACGATCGCACGCCACGCGCCTGGTCGGCCGGCGCCAGCTACATCCTGCTGACAGTGATCGGCGAGGCATCGCTTCTCGCCGGCTTTGCCCTGCTTGCGGCCTTCACGCCGGGTGACAGCCTCGCCATCGCCGATGTGCTGCCGGCGCTGGCCGAGGCCAAGCTGCGCGACCTCGCCATCGGCTTCCTCGTCGTGGGCTTCGGGCTGAAGGCGGGGCTGGTGCCGCTGCATGTCTGGCTGCCGCTCGCCCATCCTGCGGCACCCATGCCGGCCTCGGCGGTGCTGAGCGGAGCCATCATCAAGGCCGGCATTATCGGGCTGGTCCGTTTCCTGCCGCTCGAGGTCACGCCGGCGGGATGGGGCGAGGCGCTGGCGGTCATCGGCTTCGTCACCGCCTTCTGGGGTGTCGCGATCGGCATCACCCAGCGCAATCCGAAGACGGTGCTGGCCTATTCCTCCGTCAGCCAGATGGGCGTGGTGGCCGCGGCGATCGGCATGGGGCTGGTGGCTGGCATTGTGGCCACGCCCGTATCGGCCGCCTTCTATGCCCTGCATCATGTGCTGGCGAAGGGAGCACTTTTCCTCGCGGTGGGCGTCGCGGCCAGCATCGGCGGGCGGGCGCGGTGGCTGGTGCTGGGGCCGGCGATCCTGCTCGCCCTCGGCTTCGGCGGCATGCCCTTCACCGGTGGCTGGTTGGCCAAGGAGGCGGTGAAGCCCGAACTCGGCGACGGCGTCGTGGGCGCGCTCTCGGCCCTGTCGGCGGCGGGGTCCACGCTGCTCATGCTGCATTTCGTCCGCCGCCTGTCCGCGGGCTGGGCCAGCGACGCCGCGACGCGCCCGCCCCCCGGCATGCTCATTCCCTGGCTGATGCTGGCGGCGGCGGCATTGATCCTGCCCTGGTTGCTGTTTCCCCTCGCCGGCGGCGACATCGCCGCGGTGCTGCTGCCCGAAGCCCTGGACAAGGCGACGCGGCCTGTCGTGGTCGGGCTCCTGCTGGCGCTCATCGCCCTGCGACGCTGGGGGCATTACCTCCCCGAGGTCCCGGGGGGTGACATCATCCACCTCGCACGGCGCGCGATGCGGGCCGCCGCACCGGTCGGCGTGCTCCTCGCGCGCGTGGAGGCGCTGCTGCGTGCCTGGCCGGCCGCCGGCCTTGCGTTGCTCCTGGCGACCTTTGCCCTCGCGATAGCCATGCTGGCGGCATGACACGCATCCTGCGCATCGGGGCGATCCTCCTGGCGGGCGTCGCTCTCCTGGCCGCCGCCGGTCTATTCGCCCTGCAATTGGCCATCTCGCGCGGGGTCTTCACCGCGCAGCTCGACAGCGCGCTCGAACGGGCGACGGGGCGGCGCATCACCTATCGGGCGCTCGATGTGCGCTTCGGGCTGATGCCGCGCGTCGCGCTCGACGACGCCATCATCGCGAATGCTCCGGGCGGGACGCAGCCGCATTTCGCCAGCATCCGCCGCTTCGAGGTAACGCTCGCCCTGCTGCCGCTCATTGGCGGCCGCGTCGAGATCGACAGCCTCCTTCTCTCGGGTGCGGAGATCCTCCTCGAACGGGACGCGGAGGGGCGTAGCAACTGGATCTTCGCCGCGGGTGGCGAGGCGTCTTCCTCCTCGGCCGGGCTGAGCATCGAGGCGGTGGACATCGAATCATCCCGCATCCTGTTGCCGGGCGGGCCCATCGCCGCCGTCGAGATCGACCGGCTGCAGATGGCGCGCGACGCGCCGGAGGATCCGGTGGAGCTGCGCGGTCGCATCCGCCTCGATGGTGAGCCGCTGTCCATCACGGCCGAGCTCGGCCGCGAGAGCGATGGCGTGGTGCCCCTGGAGGCGACGATCGCGGGGGAGGGACTCACGCTCCGGCTCCAGGGAAGCTGGCCGCGTGGTGCGGAGGTCCCCCACTGGTCCCTCGCGCTCGAGGCCGAGGGTGATGGCGCCGCGGTGCAGCGCTGGGCGGCGCGCTTCGGGCAATCAATTCCGGCACTGGGGCCGCTGAGCCTGTCGGCGCACCTCGCCCCCGGAGATCCCTGGCCGTCCATATCGGCGCTCACGTTGCGGATCGGCGCGACGGATCTCGGCGCGGTGCTGCCCGGTCTGCGCATCGCCCGCGCGGAGCTGCGCGCGGAATCCTTCGACGCCCCGGCCACCATCTCGGCGCAGGGCTGGCGCGGCAGCGCCGATCTCGGCCTGCACGCGCAACTGCCCTCGCCGCGCCGCATGCTCGCTGAGGAAACGCTGCCGATCGAGGCGAGGCTGACCTCGGGTCGGGCGCGCCTTGACCTCAGCGGGCCCGTGCGGCGCGACCTCGATCTCGCCGGCGCGGTCTTCGAGGCGCGACTGACCACGCCGGACCTGGCGTTGCTCGGACCGCTGGCCGGGACGGATCTGCCGCGCCTGTCCAACGTCTCGGCGCGAGCGCGCCTTGCTGGTCTCGCCACGAACAGGCTGCGCTTCGAGGGCCTGAACGTCACGGCGGAGGCGCTGGAGGCGACCGGGGATCTCACCGTGACCCTTGCCCCGCGCCTGGCCTTGCAAGGGCAGCTTTCGGCGCGCCGGCTCGACCTCGATGCGCTGAGTGTTGGGGCACGGGCTGCCGGGCCGCGCCGCGGCGCCGTGACTCGCGTGATCCCGGATATTCCGCTGCCGGTCGAGCTGTTGCGCCGCCTCGATGCATCGCTGCGCCTCGCCGTGACGCAACTGACGGCGGGCGGCGCGACATGGCGCGACCTGACGGGTACGGTGGCGCTGGCGGGCGGGCGGCTGACCGTCGATCCTCTCGCTGTTGTCACGCCCGGCGGGGCGGTCGGTGGAAGGCTGCAGATCGATGCCGCGACAGCGACGCCGAGTGCCTCCCTGCGTCTCGACAGCCGGAGCCGCGGCCTCGACCTTGCCGCGCTGCGTCGGGCCTTCGGCATCCCGGCCGGATTCCAGGGCAACGCTGAGGTGGCGCTCGACCTGCGCGGTCAGGGCGCGACGACGCAGGCCCTGGCCGCGACGCTGGCGGGCGATGTCGGGATTGCCATGGTTGGGGGGCGCTTCACCGGTGCGTCGGCGCTGCGCATCGGCCCGGACCTGATCCGTGCGCTGCTGCCACGCGGCACGCCGGCGGGTGGCGTGGCGTTGCGATGCCTCGCGGTGCGGCTCTCCGCCGAGGGTGGGGTGGCGCATAGCGAGGTGCTGCTGCTGGAGGGGGAATTCGGTCGCATCGATGGCAGCCTCGCGCTGAACCTGCGCAACGAGACCGTCGCGGCGCGGCTGTTGCCCGATATCCGGCTGATGGGCGTCACCGTCCGTGCCCCGGTGACGATTGGCGGCACGCTCGCGGAACCACGCATCGGCGTGGATCCGGGCGCGGCGCTGGCCCATGTCATCGGCGATGCGGTGGCGAACCGCCTGTGGCGCAGCAGCACGGTGGAGTTCCTGCGCGGTGTGACGGGCAGCACGCCGCAGGGCGGCGATTGCGGGCCGGCGCTCACGCTCGCGCGGCTTGGCCGCGCCGGAACGATGCCCGAGGCGGCCGCGACGCCGATCCCCCTGGTGCCCCGGGAGATCCAGGGGACGGCGCAGGAGGTGGTGCGCGGCATCGGCAGCTTGCTCGGCGGCAGGCGGCGCTGATGTGGGCCGGTGCCGATCCGGCACGAATGGAGAGCGCCCTGGAGCATCTCCGGTGAACCTGCGTTCACCTCCAAAGCTCTAGACGTTTGTTTTTGCGAGCATCTTCACCTGTCCGGACGAGTTCATCCGGACAGGATCTGCTCTAGAACTGGAACGACAGGCTGATCGAGCCGAACTGCGCGGTCTCCCGCTGCGTCTGGAATTCGCGGGTACGCGCGGCGTATGACAGCGTCAGTCGCGCGAAGGGCATGAAGAAGGCGAGGCCGGCACTCGCCTCGCCGACGAGGTTCTCCTTCTCCACGCTGCGACTGTCGCGCCACGTGTTGCCGTCGAGGAAGATGTCGTGCGCGACGGCACGGATGTCGAAGCCGGCGAAGGCGTACCAGCCCCAACGCCGGTCCGCTTCGTAGAAGGCCGAGCCGGTGACGGAGGGGCGCATGCGCGGCGGACCGAAATCCGCCGTCAGGTCGTTGCCTGCCCTGACCATCAGCCCGGCCGACGCGTAGGTCTGCACATTGCCCACGCTCGCGGTCAGGCTGGGTACGAAGCCGATCGCAATATCGTCCCAGACCGGTTCGCTGTTGTAGCGCCATTGCCGGGTGAGGATCAGGTTCACCCCCGGCTCGTCCTTGAGCTGGTAGTCCCAGCCATAGGCGCGGTCGATGTTGAGGAAGTCGTGGACGTTGTTCTGCGTCTGCTCGCCGAGCGCGCTGGGGCCGACGACGCCGAGCTGCAGCTCGATGGCTCCATAGGAGGTCGCGGAGGTCGAGGAGATGTTGAAGGCGCTGTACAGCCAGCCGGCATAGGGCCGGTCGGTCGGGTCCGGGTTGCGCAGCAGCGTGTCGTCGGGTGTGAAGATGTTCTGGCCGAGGGCGATGCCCCAGCGCGGCGTGCCGCCGTCCGGGAAGACTAGCGCCGACCCGTCGGTGAGGAAGCCGGCCCAGGACGGCGCGGTGAAGGGCGTGGAGCGCCAGGCCGCCTGGAAGCCGCTGGTGTAGTAGCGGTCGGTGCCCGCCAGCAGGTCGTTCTCATAGGTGAATGTGAAGGTGCCGTATTGCGGCGCCGGCATGACGGTCTGGGCAAGGGCAGGCTGGGCGAGCAGCCCGAGGGCCAGGGCTGTCGCGGCGTGCCGGGCGGGGCGCATGGGTAGGGCGGTCCTTCCGTGGGAACTCATTGATAGGCGGCGAAGGCCGCGGCGGCGGCGGCGTGGCCACGCCCGCCGCGCAGCGCGAGGCCGAGAAGCAGCCGCGCCTTCGCGCCCGACAGCAGACCACCGCTGATCACGCCGCGCCGGATCAGGTCTATCTCACCGCCGGGGTAGCCGTAGGTCCCGGTGAAGACCGGGCCCGTCGCGCATCGCGAGGCCAGGACCACGGGCATCTGCCCGGCCAATGCACCGACCGCCTCGGCGGCTTCGGCCGGGACATGGCCGGCGCCCATGCCCTCGATGACTGCCCCGGCATAGTCGAGCCCCGGCAGCGCAGCGAGCAGGCGGCCGTCCTCGCCCATGCCCCAGCGCAGCAGTGCGACGGGAACCGGCGGCCCATCCTGCGGCGACAGCGGCGCGCCACGTTCGACGCGCGCAAGGATGCGCACGCGATCTTCCGCCACCAGCCCGAGCGGGCCAGCCATCGGTGATTCGAAGGCGGAGGTGAGTGACGTATGCGCCTTCTGTACGAAGCGCGCGGCGTGGATCTGGTCGTTCAGCACGGCGAGCGTGCCCAGGCCGCGTGCTGCCTGGCTGGCGGCCACGCGTGCGGCGGCGAGCAGGTTGGCAGGCCCATCCGCGCCGGGTGCCGCGGCTCCGCGCATCGCCCCGGTGACGACCACGGGCTTCTGCCCCCCGACGAGCAGGTCGAGAAGGAAGGCCGATTCCTCGATCGTGTCGGTGCCCTGGATGACCACGGCGCCGTCCGTCCCGGCGGCGAAGGCGGCGAGGATGCGCTCTGCCGCCATGACCAGATGCGCCGGCTTGAGCGAGGGGCTGGGCAGGCGGGCCGGGCTGTCGGCCTCGATCTCCGCGACCTCGGCGAGGGCGGGCACCGAGGCCACGAGTTCCTCGGCACCGAGCTTCGGCGCGATGCCCCCTTCCGCCGAGGGCACCATGGTGATGGTGCCGCCCAGCGAGAGCAGCAGGAGCCGCTTGCGGCTCATGCCTTGTTCCCGCGCGGCTGGATGCCGTCGGGGATCTCGCCCGGCCTGTAGGAGGGCAGGCGGGAGGCCGGGATGATGGCCAGCGCCGCCACCAGCGCCATGATCAGCAGGCCGATCTTGAGCGCCTGCAGGCGCGCCTCGGTGTTCACGCGCACGGCCTCGGCGATTTCGACGGGACCGGCGCCGGTCGCGGCCATGATGGCATTGAGCCGGTCGTTGCTGACGAAGTTGATGTTGTCGAGGTTGACCTGCGACAGGATCTGCGGCGGCAGGGTCGGGTTCTCCGCGATGCGATAGAGGATGCCCGCGGAGAGCAGGCCGACCAGCAGCGCACCCGCCACGGCCGTCCCGACGCCGGCGGCGAGGTTCTGCGTCGTGCCGCGCAGCGAGCCCACATCGCCGGCGAGTTCCTTCGGCGCCGCCGTGACCAGCACGTTGAAGACGAGCGTCACCAGGGCGCCCTGGCCGAGGCCGAAGGTGATCAGCCCGAACATCACCGGCACGGCCGACCAGTCGTTGCGCACGACCCAGGCGAGCCACAGCAGCCCCACGATGCACAACAGGAAGCCGCCCTGGGCGATGCGGCGCGGCGCCACCTTGTCATACAGCTTCACCACCAGCATGGCGGTGACGAAGACGGTCAGGTTGAAGGGCATCATCGCGATCGCGGTCTCGATCGGCGTGCGTCCCTGCACGATCTGGATGTAGAGCGGGACGGTGAAGTTCAGCATGGCTTCCAGACCGACCACGGTGAACATCGCATAGACCGCGGCGCGCTCCTCCCGCGCCGTGATGACGCGCAGGTCGAGCAGTGGCGTGCCGCCCTTGAGCGCGACGCGCCGGCACCAGGCGATGAAGGCCTGGAGGGTGACAGCGCCGATCACGATCATCATCGGCGCCGGCGACATGCCGAACACGTCGAAGGGTGCGCCCGGCCGCGCCACGCCGAGGCCCCAGCGGTTCAGGTTGTTGAAGCCGAAGACGATCATGATGATGGCAACGGCGGCAAGGACCACGCCGACCAGGTCGATCTTCACCTCGGGTCGCGATTCCTCGGGCTTCAGCTTGAAGGACAGCAGGAAGACGACGCCGGCCAGCACCACGAGGATGCCGAAGACCGGCCGCCAGCCGATGAAGGTGCCGAGCAGCCCGCCGATCAGGAAGGCGGCGACATTCGCCCCCGCGCGCGCCGAGCCCAGCGCGCCAACCGCCGTCGCCTGCTGGGCGCCGCGATAGTGATGGGCGATCAGCGCCACCAACGCCGGCACGATCACCGCCGCGGCGAGGCCCGCCAGCAACTGGGCGATCATCATGAAGGTCGCCGCGGGTGCGAACACCATCACCACCTGCGCCAAGCCGAACAGCCCCACCACCACGCGGAACACCGCGGTGGAACCGAAGCGCTGCACCAGCTTTGCTCCGAGCATCACGAATCCGGCCACGGCGAGCGAATACATCACGATGCCCGTCGCGATGGTGGTCGGCGGCACCTCGAAGCTCGCCACCATGCCCGCCAGCGAGACGGGCAGGGCGGCGACGTTGAAGGACATCAACACCTGGCCGAGCGCGATGGCGATCATCGGGGCCCAGGATTCGCGCGGTTCAGCCGCGGTCGTGCTGCTCATGGGTCGTTGCCTCCCGTTTTCGTTGTCAGGCCGCGGGCTGCGACGCGAAGAGGTTCAGCCCCAGTCGCTCGGACAGGAAGCGCGTGACGAGCTGGCCGCGCACGCTGTTCCCCGCGGCGTCGAGCGGTGGCGAGAACACGCCGAGCCCGCCCTTGCCCGGTGCGATGGTGACGATGCCACCGGCCACGCCGCTCTTGCCCGGCAGCCCCACCTCGTAGAGCCAGTCGCCCGACTGTTCGTAGAGCCCGGCAGTGGCCATCACCGCGAGCACGCGGCGGCAGCGATCCTCATCCACCACGCGTTCCTTCGTCACCGGGTTCACGCCACCATCGGCCAGCGTCGCGCCCATCACGGCCAGGTCCCGCGCGGTGACGTTCAGGGCGCATTGGCGGGTGTAGATGTCGGTCGCGTCCTCGGGGTCGGAATACATCCGGCCGTAGCCTTGCAGCAGCCGGGCGATTCCCCGGTTGCGCTGGTTGGTCGCGGCTTCGGATTCATAGACCTCCCGGTCCAGCGCCAGCTCGCGCCCCGCGAAGCGGGACAGGCCGTCGCGGATGAAGGCCCAGCGTTCCTCGGCGTTGGCGCCGGGTGCGAGGGACGTGGTCGCGATCGCCCCGGCATTCACCATCGGATTCATGGTGCGGTCGGCATTCAGCTCGATAGCCATCACCGAATTGAACGGCAGGCCGGTGGCGTTGACGCCGATGCTGTTGCGCGCCCGGCCGCCGCCCAGCGCCTGGCAGACCAGGGCGAAGACGAAGGGCTTCGAGATCGATTGGATCGAGAAGGCGCGCTCGGCATCGCCGACCGAGTGCTCGATGCCGTCGACGCCCGCGACACAGATACCGAACCACTCAGCCGAGGCCTTGGCCAGCGCGGGGATGTAGTTCGCGACCTCGCCCTCGGTCACGCCGCGGTATCGTTCCCAGGCTTCCTGCACCAGCCCGCCCACCGCCGGGTGCGGCGGCAACTGGCCGGTCGAGACGGCGGCGGGGCCAAGCGCCTCCTCGGCATGCAGGCGGTCATGCATCGTTGCGTACGTCCAGTTCTCGTTTCCATCCCAGCCTGATCATGGCATGAAAGTTCCAGGGAATGGGTCCCGGTCACGAGAGCCGGGCCGACTCATCCTTCAGGCGGATGACAAGGCTAGTTGCTGCTCAGGGCCAGGGTATCGGCCGAGCATCCCGCCCATGGACGAGGCGTTCCAAACTGCACGGCAGATCAGGGGGCGAGCAACGCCGCCGCCGCATCCGCCAGGCGGCCCGCGGCCATGCTCGCCGCGGCGACGAAGGCGGGCGTGTCGGCGCCGTTCACGGGTACGGTCACCGTCTCGGTGCGCGCGATCTCGCGCCGTCGCGGCTCGCGCAGGGTCACGGCGATCTGCGCCGTCATCACCAGGGCATCCGGTCCGGTCTGGCCGAGGCGCTGGAGGTTCACCTCCACCAACGCCTCCGGCGTGACCGAGATCGCCCCGCCCGTGGCGAAGACGTTGGATGAAGGCAGGCGCTGCGCCAGGTTCTCGACCAGCACGCGCGTCATCATGGTGTCGAGGTTCTCGCCCCACCAATCGTTGCCGGAGACGGACAGGCGATAGTCCGACACCGAGCGCACGATCTGCACGCGGTCGAGGTAGCGGGCGAGCGAGACGTCCCGCACGCCCACATTCCGCGGGCCGCCACGCCGCGGCGCGCCCGGGACGGGTTGCAGCGCATAGAGCACAGGTTCGGGCGAACGGCAGGCAGCAAGCAGGGTCAGCGCGGCCAGGCAGGCGCCTTCGCGGCGGCGGAGGGTCATGCGGTCACGGCCCCTGGGTCGATCGGCCCCGGATCAGCGATTCGGGGTTGCGGTTGAGTTGGTCCGTCAGCGCGCGCAGTGACCGCGCCGCCGAGGTGATCTGTTCCAACATGCGTTCGAGGTCACGCTGGAACTGTGATTCGTCGCCATATCCCCGATTGGTCGACACGATCAGCCGGCTCGCCTGGGCGACGGTGTTGTTCAGGTTGGTCATGATCTGCGGCAGGGAGCGCAGTGCCGGCTGCAGGGAGGCATCGAGCCGTCGCATCGTCTCCTCGGCGGCGGTCAGCGTGCCCTGAAGGGCGGTGAGGGACTGGCGCAGCTCGGGGCCGCGGATCAGCTCGTTCACCCCGGCGACAGTGTTGTCGACATTGCGGCCGATGGCCTGCCAGGGCATCGCCTCGATGCTGGCGAGGACACGGTTCACGCCTTCCATGATCGAAGCGAACTGGCCAGGCACCGATGGCATGACGATCACGCCGTTCTCCAGCGTGATCTCGGCCGGCGCCGCGTCGGTGATCATCTCCAGCGCGATCTGCTGCTGCCCGGTGATCAGGTTGGCGCTGACCAGCCGCGCGCGCAGGCCCTGGCGCACCAGCAGGCGTGCATTCTCGAGCGGCCCGCGCCCGGCGGCATGGAGCGATCCGGCGATGCGCTCAGGCTCGACCTCGTAGCGCACGGGCACGCGCAGGCGGTCGGTCCTCGCATCGTATTCCAGATCGTAGCCCAGGACCTCGCCGATGCGCACACCCTGGAAGGTGACGGGTGCGCCCGGCGCGAGACCCGAGATGGAATCGGCGAAGTAGGAAATCACCGGCACGCGCCGCGTCAACGCCGCGTTGTTCGCCGCTTCCTGGCTGGCAAAGAGCCTGAACACCTCGTCCTGCGGCACGTCGCGGCCGTTGCGCGCGGCATCCGGGGTCTCGAAGGCGATGCCGCCGAGCAGCAGGGCACGAACGGATTCGAGCTGTAGCTGCACGCCGTCGGGACCCATCCGCAGGCTGATGCCCGAGGCATTCCAGAAGCGCGAGCCTTCGCGCACGTAGCGGTCGAAGGGGGCTCGGATGAAGGCGTGGATGGTCACGCTCTGGGCCATGTCCGCGAGGTCCCAGCCCAGCACCTGCCCGACCTCGAGGTCGCGGTAGAAGATCGGTGAGCCGAGGCTGATCGACCCGATCCGGTCGGCGCGCAGCAGGAAGGTGCGTCCCGGTTCCTGCGAACGCAGCAGGGGTGGATCCTCGAGCCCCGTGAAGCGCCTCTGCGGCGCGCCGCCGGGGGCGATCGGCGCGACCTGGATGTAGGACCCCGACAGCAGCGTATCGAGGCCGGTGAGGGAGCCCGCGAAGAGACGCGGCTTGACGACCCAGAACCGCGCATTCTCGGTCAGCAGCGCTTCGGCCTCCCGCGTCGTGCGGATCGTCATGGTGACGTGTTCGAGGTCCGAGGACAGCGCGATGTCCTGCACCGTGCCCATCACCACGTCGCGGTAGCGGAGCTGCGACTGGCCGGCCGTCAGTCCCTCCGCCCCGCGGAAGGTGATGGTGATGGTCGGCCCGCGCTGAGAGTAGGTGTGCCAGACGAGGTACCCCGCGATCAGCGCGGTGACGATCGGGATGGCCCAGATCGGCGACAGCCAGCGGCTGCGCCCGACCCGCGCCGTGGTGACTTTGGCTTCGGGATGATCGAGGGCCATCAGGCGGCCTCCGCGCGCGGTGTGTCGTTCTCGCCGGTGGCGTCCCACATCAGTCGGGGGTCGAAGCCCTCGGCAGCGAACATGGTGAGGATGACGACGCCACAGAAGGCGATGGCGCCCATGCCCGGTTCGATGCTGACCACGGATCCGAAGCGCACCAGCGCCACCAGGATGGTTTCCATGAAGATGTCGATCATCGACCAGCGTCCGATCGCATTCACCACGAAATAGAGCCGCGTGCGGTCGCGCAGCCGGCTCCGCCAGGCGAAGTGGACCGAGAGCAGGAGCACCGCGAGCCCGATGATCTTGAGCATCGGCACCGCGACCGAGGCGAAGAAGACCAGCAGGGCGAGCGGCCACATCCCCCCATCCAGCAATTCGACCACGCCACCGAGGATGGTGCTGGGCGCGCCCGAGCCGAGCTGGATGAACTGCAGCACCGGATAGACATTGGCCGGCACGTACAGGATCGCCGCCGCGATGAGCAGCGCGACGGCGCGACCCATGGCGTTGGGCTTGCGCCGATGCAGGTGGCTGCCGCAGCGCGGGCAGTGGTCGCCATGGTCGTGCGGCAGGCTGACCAGGCCGCAGGTGTGGCAGGACAGCGCGCCGGCGCCGGGTGCCGAGAGCGCTGTCGCCACATGGTCGATGTCGCCATGCGGCACACCGCGGCGCTCCATCTCCTCCCACACCGCCTGGCGGTCGAGCACGGCCTCCGCCGCGATCATGGTCAGCATCAGCAGCGCCATGGCGTAGAGCGCGACGCCGAGTTCGATATGCACCAGGTCGACCAGCTTGGTGTAGGCGACCAGCACGCCGAGCAGGAAGACCTCGACCATCGACCAGGGGCGCAGATGCTCGACCCAGGCATAGACGCGGCGGATGTGGCGCGGTGGGCGCGGCAGGCGCAGCCCGACCAGCACATAAGCCATGGCCGAGAGCTTCGCGACCGGGGCGATGACGGTGGTGAACATCACCACGATCGTCAGCTCCCACAGCCCGCTGCGGCCCATGTCGACGGGGCCGCTGAACAGGCTCGCATGGCGCACCATCCCCGCGGTGCTGACCGTCATCAGCGTCATCAGGCAGGCGACGGCGAAAAGCGACAGGGCCGCGAGGTTCAATGCGAGGGCGCGCCCCAGCGGGTCGATGCGGGCACGGCGCAGTACGGCATCGCAGCGGATGCAGCGCGCCGATTGCCCGGGCAGCAGGGAGGGCAGCTTCTGGAACCGACCGCAACTGGAGCATTCGCACAGCCGCGATCCGGTCCGCCAGGATTCGAGCGTCGCCGCCCGCCTCTCATCGGCGGCGGTGGCAGTGGCGCCGGACATCAGGCCAAGCAGTCCAGAGAGGGCATCATGAGCGCCTTGTAGCCTGTCCGGCCCTTGCAGCCATGATCGAAGACTATCCGATTCCAGTCGAAAGCGCGCGTGGCGGCTTTGTCATGCGGGCGGCATCAGGCGCCGCCGGCGCGCCGCAGGGCGAGGCGGAGGGCGGCCGGGACCGGTTCGACGATGGGCAGCGCCAGCCGCGGGCGCAGCGCCGCCGCCGCGGCCGCCAGCGGACCGCCCCCGATGATCACCGCATCCGGCGCCGCCTGGGTGATGGCCTGGCGGATAGCGGCTTCCAGCGCCGCTGCCAGGCGGTCGGGATCCGCCATGAGGTGCGGGGCCTCGCCTGCCGTCAGCCAGGTGCCGGCGAAGGCTTCCCCGTGGCCATAGGCGACGGCGCGCCGGCCGATGGCATCGGCCAGCATCGGCGTCGTGGTGATGACGGCGAAGCGCCCATGGCCAGCGGCCTCCGCCATTGCTGCCTCGGCGATGCCGGTCACAGGGATGGACACGCGGTCGCGCAGGTCGAGCAGCCCCGGGTCGCCAAAGGCCGCAACCACGATACCGGCATAGGGTGCGAGGTCGGTTGCCGCGACCAGCGCCTGCACCGCCTCGCTCGCCACCGCGAGCATGGCGGGGTCGAGGATCAGCGGCGCCCCGGTCGCGGCCGTGGCGCCGTCCACGGTGACGCCGGACGGGGCCGCCGTCTGCGCGATGCCTGTCATCAGTGCCGTGGTGCGGGCATTGGTATTGGGGTTCACCAGCAGCAGGCGCATCGTGCGTGTTTCCTTTCCATCGTCCTGCCCGGCGCGGGGACGCCATGCCATCCTGCGGCGACCAAGGACGGAGATCGAGCCCGCATGACCACTCGCCCGGCGATCGGCAGCATCACGCCATCCTCCAACCGCGTGGTGGAGCGCACGATCGCGGGCATCATGCCGCTGTTCCCGGCGGCGGATTCCTGCGTCGCGCGGATCACCTACTACGGGGCTGGCATCGGCCAGCCGGCGAATGGCTATGCCGAGGAAGCCTATCGCCTCGCGGCGTGGCAACTCGGCCATGCCGGGGCGGATGTGGTCTGCTGGAACGGATCGCGCGGCGCGGTGCTGGGTCTTGCGGCGGATCGCGCGCTGGCGCTGGTGATGGCCCGGGCCGCGGACTGCCCGGCAACGACCGCCTCGCTCGCCGCGAAGGCCTTGCTCGACGGCTTCGGCGCGCGGCGCGTCGGCATGATCGTGCCGGGTGCTCCCGAGGATGCGGCACGGGCGGCGGCGGGGCTGGGGCGGGACCTCGCCGCGGCGCGTGGGCTGGGGCTGACGGACAACCATGCTTCCGCCGCCGTGCCGGCGTCGCGGCTCATCGCGCTTGCCCGCGAGATCGGCACGGAGAGCCGGCCCGACGCGATCCTCATCTGGAGCACGAACCTGCCGGGCCTGCCGGTCGCCGCACCGCTGGAGGCCGAACTCGGCATCCCCGTGATCGATGCCGCGGCGGCCGGCGTCTGGGCGTGCCTCGCGGCCATCGGGGCCGATCTCTCCGCGGCGGCGGCGCTGGGGCGGATCTTCACGGTCGCCGCCCGGCCGGAGCTGATCGCGCCGGCCTGAACGGGCGGCCCCTGCCTGTCGCCAGGTGCGGGCCTAGGCTCCGCCCAGGGGAAGGGATGATCCGGCATGAAATGGCAAGGCGGGGGCTGGGAGGTCGAGGTCCTGGTGAGCGGCTATCCCGGCAAGGTCGTGCCGCATGGTGCTTTGGGCTGGAGCACGGTGGTGCTCCTGCGCGGGCATGGCCGCGTGGTGGTGCTCGATGGCGGGGGCTACAACCTGCGCAAGGTGCTGGTGGCGCAGCTCAAGGAGCGTGGGCTGACGCCGGCTGATGTTACCGACCTGCTGCTGAGCCATTCGCATTTCGACCACTGCGTGAACTGGCCGATGTTCCGCCAGGCGCGGATCTGGATCGGGCGGGTGGAACTCGCCTGGGCGCTCGGCCTGCCCTGGGGGGAAACCTCGGTGCCCGAGCACGCGATCGAGGCCCTGTCCCGCTGGCCTACGCTGCGCCTGATGGATGACGGGGAGGCGGTGCTGCCGGGCATCGTCGCGCGCCTCGCCCCCGGGCACACGCCGGGACATCTGATCTTCCTGATCGCGGGCGACGGCCAGGACTGCGTGCTGCTGCAGGATGCGGTGAAGAACCGCGTGGAACTGACCACGCGGCGCACCGACATGACCTATGACCCTGCGATCAGCGCCGGGACTATCGAGATGGTGTGGTCGATCTGCCGCGAACGCCCCGGCTGTCTGCTGATCCCGGGGCACGACCTGCCCATGTCGGTGGAAAATGGCGTCCCGCGCCCCATCGGCCGGCAACAGGCCGAGATCCGCGGCTGGTTCGGCGACACGCTGGACGACGTCACCCGCATCGACCTGGTGCCTGAACGGGTCTGGTAGTCAGGACAAGAGGGGGGATCCGAACGTCGCCACCCTGATGACTGCGCTCCGGCAGGGCTCGGTCAGCGAGGCCGAGTGGCAGGCGTTCGTCGATCTCGCCGCTTGCTACACCGTTCATTCGGCGATCTATCGCGCGGCCCGATGCGATGGCGGTGATGCGTTTCGACGGGCGCATCGCCTGCCACGACTTCCATGGGCTGGAGCGTGACGCGAAGGAGCACCCGGCGCCGACGACGTCGCCCGGTGCCAACCACCACAACCGGACGGAACCGGATTTTCGGGAGTGACGCCTGCCCCCGCCGGCGTGCCTTGCCGGGGATCGGAACATCGGCAAGGCTCGGCGGGACAAGAAGCAAGGAGACGTCCCGTGGCCTATTCCTCTCTCGCCCGGCGCGACCGCATCAACCCGCACTTCCCCAAGCTGGTCGAGATGACGCGCGACTATGTCTACGCCGATGTCTGGGAACGCCCGGAACTGTCCAAGCGCGACCGCAGCATCGTGACCATCGCCGCGCTGACAGCACTCGGCTGGAGCGACCAACTCGAGGGACATATCGGTCGAGGCCTGGCGAATGGCCTGACGCGGGAGGAGGTGAGCGAGATCATCACGCATCTCGCGCTCTATTCCGGCTGGCCCTCCGCGATGACGGCAGCGCATGTCGCGACCACGATCTTCGAGGAGCAGGACAAGGCGAAGGGCTGAGGCGACAGCCGCGCGGCGCGCATCGGCGGTGCGGCATGCAGGTCGCCCGTCGCCTCAGCCGAGCCGCTGCGCCAGCGCGTCGCGCTCCGTCGCGTTCATATGCAGGCCCAGCTTCGAGCGGCGCCACAGCACGTCCTCGGCTGTGCGCGCCCATTCGTGGCGCCGCATCCAGGCGAGTTCGCGTTCCGTCAGCCCGGCGCCAAGCTGCGCGCCGAGAGTCTCGAGCGCGATCGCCCCGTCGAGCATGAGGTCGAGTTCCGATCCATAGGCGCGCACCAGCCGCCTCAGCGTCGCCGGCGGCAACCAGGGATGGCGCCGCGCGGCATCGGCGTCGAAGCCCGCCAGCCCGCCAGGGCCGAGATCGCCGCCGGGCAGCGCGGCCGTTGCTGTCCACGGTGTGCCGGCGCTGCGCCCGCTGGCCTTCGCAATGCGTGCGACCGCTTCCTCGGCAAGGCGCCGATAGGTCGTGATCTTCCCGCCCAGCACCGAGAGCAGCGGCGCCGTGCCGCCCTCTCCATCCAGTTCCAGCACATAGTCGCGCGTGACGGAGGAAGCGTCGGAGGAGCCGTCATCATAGAGCGGCCGCACGCCGCTATAGGTCCAGACGACATCCTCGGGCTTCGGGGCCTGCCGGAACTGCGCGCCGACGGCGGCGCAGAGATAGGCGATCTCATCCGCCGACGCATGAACCTGCCGCGGATCACCGTCATAGGCCACGTCGGTCGTGCCGATCAGCGAGAAGTCGGATTCATAGGGGATCACGAAGACGACGCGGCGATCCTCGTTCTGCAGCAGATAGGCCTGCGGCCCATCGTGCAACGCCGGCACGACGATGTGGCTGCCCTTGATCAGCCGCACATGCCCACGGGGCCTCTGCCCCGCCAGGCCGAAGGCATCCATCACCCAGGGGCCGGCGGCATTCACCAGCATGCGCGCCAGCACCGTGCGGCGCGTGCCGTCGGCGGCTTCGGCCGTCACT
Organism: Roseomonas sp.; assembly: GCA_041914265.1. Taxonomy (GTDB): domain Bacteria; phylum Pseudomonadota; class Alphaproteobacteria; order Acetobacterales; family Acetobacteraceae; genus Neoroseomonas. The sequence goes on along the minus strand of JAYSDS010000011.1, from coordinate 25,945 downwards.
TCCCAGTGGTCGGCATGGCGCTTCGCGCCGACCATGGTGGTGCGCGTCAGGACCTCCGCCCCGCGCGCGGCGGCGTCGCGCGCATTCAGCAGAACGAGCCGCGCATCCTCCACCCAGCAATCGGAATAGGCGAAAGCATTGGCGATCTGCGGCCGCAACGGTGCGCCCCAGGGGTGGGTGCGGCAGTCGATCGCCTCATGCGGTGGCAGGCTGACGCGGCGCGCGAGCCGGTCATAGAGGAACAATCCCGCGCGGATCATCCAGCGTGGGCGCATCTCCGGACGGTGCGGCAGCACGAAGCGCATGGGCCACACGATGTGCGGGGCGATTCGCAACATCACCTCGCGCTCGGCCAGCGCCTCCCGCACCAGGCGAAACTCGTAATGCTCCAGATAACGCAGCCCGCCATGGATTAGCTTGGTGGAGGCGGAGGAAGTCGCGCTCGCGAGGTCATCGCGTTCCAGCAGGCAGACCGAGAATCCACGCCCCGCCGCATCGCGGGCGATGCCGCATCCGTTGATGCCGCCGCCGATGACGAGGATGTCGTACATCATCCGATCACGGGCTCGATGGTCTCCAGCATCCAGCGTGCGATGGCGCTGGCCTGGGCATCCGTCTGCACCTGCGTCATCACCTGGATGCCGAAGGGCATGCCGCCGACCGAGGCAAGCGGAATGGTCACCGCCGGCGCGCCGATGCCCGAACTCGGCGTGTTGAACACCGCGTCGCCGGTCGGGCGCGGCTTCAGCGGCTGACCCGGCACGTCCCCGGCCCAGAGCGGCGCGGGACCGGGCGAGGCCGGAGCGATCAGCGCATCCACTACGCCGGCCAGCGCGGCATGGCGCGCGCGCACTTCCTCGCGGTCGATCAGGCGCAGCCGGTAATCCTCGGGCGTCATCTTCCCGGCGGCCGTCAGAACGGCCCTGGAACGGGCGCTGATGGCCTCTGCGTCCTGCGCGACCAGGTTGCGGAACAGCCAGTGGTTCTCCCAGCCCGTGACGGCGCTCGTCATCGCCTGCACGCCGACCAGCGCGGCTTCGAAGGCGGCGAGGGCAGGGTGGTCGCGCCGCAGTACCGTGATGCCCTGGGCGCGCAGTCGGTCCACGACCTGTTCGAAGGCGGCCTTGCTGGCATCGTCCAGTGTGGCCCAGCCCTCGGTTTCCATCACGCCCAGGACCATCGGCCGCCGCGGCAGGGGCGGCGAGTCCGGCCCGACCAGCCCTGGCCGGCCGGGATCGCCGCCGGCGCGCTTGGCGATCTCGATGGCGACCTGCCACATGTCTTCGATCGACCCGGCATGGACGCCGGTGGTGGACATGCTGGTCGCCTGGCGTTCGCCGCGATTGATGCCGCCCTGGCTCGGCTTCAGCGCGACATTGCCGCAATACGCCGAGGGCCGGATGACCGATCCGCCCACCTGAGTGCCGAGCGCGGCGGGGATCATCCGCGCCGCCACCGCCGCCGCCGAGCCGGAGGAGGAACCGCCCGGCGTGCGCGCCTGGTCGAAGGGGTTGGTCGTCGGACCCGGATGCGCGCCGCCGAGTTCCGTCGTGACCGTCTTGCCGAGGATGATCGCCCCCGCCTGGCGGAGGGCCCAGACGGCGGCGTTGTCGCGCTTGGGGAAGTTCCCGCGATAGGCGGGGCAGCCCATCTGCGTCGGCATGTCCCGGGTCTCAAGCAGGTCCTTGATGCCGATCGGCATGCCGTCGATGGGCGAGAGCGGCTGGCCGGCCTTCCAGCGCGCGGTGCTGGCATCGGCGGCTTCCCGTGCACCGGCCTGGTTCAGCACCACCCAGGCGCGGACCACGGGCTCGCGCGCGGCGATCGTCTCCAGGCAGCGCTCCAGATAGGCGCGCGGCGAATCGCTGCCGTCGCCAAAGGCGGCCGTGGCGTCGTGAAAGGTCAGCGCGCGGAAGGCGCGCGGGTCGTAGGAAGCCATGGCCGTATCTCCACCCAGCGATGGCGGAAGCCTAGGCATGGATGCGCCCAACGAAAAGCCGGCCGGGGCTGCCCCCGGCCGGCTCATCATCAGGACGGGACGGCGGCTGGTTCAGCCGCGCTTGTCCATCGCCCCGAAATCGCGCGGGCCGGCGCCGGGATCGATATGGCGCGGACGGCCGATGCGCTGGGACGGATCCTCGATCAGTTCCTTCCACTGGCTCACCCAGCCGACGGTGCGCGCCACGGCGAAGAGCACGGTGAACATGGAGGTCGGGATGCCCATCGCCTTGAGGATGATGCCCGAATAGAAATCCACGTTCGGGTACAGCTTGCGCGACACGAAGTAGTCGTCGGACAGCGCGATCCGCTCCATCTCCATCGCCATGTCGAGCAGCGGCTCATCCTTGATGCCGAGCTCGGCGAGGACCTCGTGGCAGGTCTCCTTCATGATCTTCGCGCGCGGGTCGAAGTTCTTGTAGACCCGGTGGCCGAAGCCCATGAGCTTCGTGTGGGAGTTCTTGTCCTTCACCTCGCTGATGAAGGCGGGGATGTTCTTCACGTCGCCGATCTCGGCGAGCATCTTGAGCACCGCCTCGTTGGCGCCGCCATGCGCCGGGCCCCACAGCGCGGCGATGCCGGCGGCGATGCAGGCGAAGGGGTTCGCACCCGTCGAACCGGCGAGACGCACCGTCGAGGTGGACGCGTTCTGCTCGTGGTCCGCATGCAGGATCAGGATGCGGTCCATCGCGCGGGAGAGGATCGGGTTGTTGACGTATTCCTCGGCCGGCACGCCGTTCAGCATGTAGAGGAAGTTCTCGGCATAGCCGAGGTCGTTGCGCGGATAGAGGAAGGGCTGGCCGATCGAGTACTTGTAGGCCCAGGCCGCGATGGTCGGCACCTTGGCGATCAGGCGGAAGGCCGCGATGCGGCGCTGTTCCGGATCGTTGATGTTCAGGTTGTCATGATAGAACGCGGCCATCGCGCCGACCACGCCGCACATGATCGCCATCGGATGCGCGTCGCGGCGGAAGCCGTTGAAGAAGCTCTTCAGCTGCTCATGCAGCATGGTGTGGTACGTCACGCCCTTGTGGAAGGCGTCGTACTCGGCCTTGTTCGGCAGCTCGCCGTTCAGCAGCAGGTAACAGATCTCGAGGAAGTCGGACTTTTCGGCGAGCTGCTCGATCGGGTAGCCGCGGTACAGCAGCACGCCCTCGTCGCCGTCGATGTAGGTGATGGTGCTCTCGCAGGACGCCGTCGCGCCATAGCCGGGGTCGTAGGTGAAGATCCCGAGATCGCCATACAGCTTTCGGATGTCGGCCACCTGCGGCCCGAGCGTGCCGCCGAGCAGCGGCAATGTGGCGCTCTTGTTCGAACCGTCCAGCGTGACGGTGATGGAGCCGGTGGCCTTGCTGGTCATGCAGGAACTTCCTCAGGTCGTTCGGCGGGGCTCAGGGACGATCCCGCCGGTTATGATGCGGCGCAAGATAAGGGCGCGCCGCCGGGATTGGCAAACCCGTGAGGGCCGGCAAATGGCGCGGCCGTCATTCGCGGCTGCGCCAGTCCTGTGGACTGCCGGAACGGTTGGCCCATAGCCCGCTGCCGCCCTGGCGCGCCGCCGTTTCGGCGTTGCGCATGGCACTGCCGGTCGCTACCGCGAAGCCGCTGCCGACCAGCGTGCGGCCCAGATCCGTCCCGCCGGCCTCGCAATGGCCGATGCCGCGGCCGAAGGCATCGCGCCCGACGATCCGGCACGTCACCGGCCGCCCGACGACCAGGCGCATCAACGCCGCGGCCGAGGCGCCGCCGCAATCGAAGCTCTCGCCATCCGCGCGCCGGCAGACCTCTCCACGCATCGGCGCGGACATGCCGGACAGGCGTACCACCTGCTCGCCGAGTGCGAGCGTCTCGCCATCGACGATGCGGACATCGCCGGCTTCGGCACGCCATTGCCGATCGGTCGGCGCGGAGCCGAACAGATTGGTGGGCAGGGCCAGCGCAAGCAGCAGCGGAACCGCCACCACCGCCGAGAGCAGCAGCGCCGCGCCACGCATGCGGGGCCGGTTCCTGCGGCCCTTGAAGATACGCCGTCGTTCGAGCACGGCGGATCGTTAGACCGATCGCCCCCGGGCCTGCAACCGGCCCGAGGCCCATTTTTCAGCAGCAAAGCGTTAATGCCGGGTGACGGCTGCGAGAATCGTCTCAGGAACCGTAGCTAGTCATCTGACCAAAAACGATCCTTGCCGTGCAGCCGTCCCCAGGCCTCATGCGCATCGTCGCGATCGGCGGCGACGCGGGCCTCGCTCCAGCCCTCGACTACGCCGACCGCCCAGGCGCGCCCGCCATCGCCGGGCTTGACCAGACGCGTCGCCAGGCCACGCGCCACGGCCGCGTCATTCGCCAGGCCCAACCCATCCTGCAACGCCGCCACGCGCCGCAGGAAGCGCCGGCCGGCCCGGGCGCCGAAAACGGGGGCGAAGACCTCGGCGGCATAGCGCAGGCGCTTGCCGTCCAGGCGGAGTTCATGGAGCTGTTCCGCGTTCAGTTCCTCGAAACCACCGCCGGCGCGGCGCAGCCTCTGCCAGCGACGGGAAAGGACGGCGCGGCCGAATTCCTCGACCGGCGCGGCGAGGGCGGCGAGGCGTACCTCCTCCGCCGCCTGCCGCCAGGGCCGGGCCAGCAGCAGGCCGATGGCATCGATCAGCAGCAGCCGCCAGGCCGGCCCGCCCAGCATGGCGAGCACGGCGGCATAGGCCTCCTTCCGCTCGGCTGCTGCGGCGCGGCGGAGGCCAGCGATGCGCTTGTCCCCGGGGAAGGCGGCCTCGACCTGCCGCACGATGCCGCCGAGGAACACGTCCCAGTCGCGCGCCGGGCCGAGGACGGCGAGCACCTCGCGCAGACGGGCATCGATGGCGCGCAGCTCGGCGCAATCGGTGGCGGCGCGGAAGACGCGGAAGACGGAACGCAGCCGGCGCAATGCGACGCGGGACTGGTGCACCGGCTCGGGCGGGGCATCGGCGCGGATGCGGGCCGATTGCTGGCGCAGCACCTCGAGCAGATGACCCGCCGCGGTCACGAAGGCATCCTCGACCGTCGCGGCGCCCGAGGTGTCGGGCGCGCCGAGGCGGCGTGGCCGCGCCGGCTGGCTCGTGGCGAGCGCCCGTCCCTCCTCGGCAAGAGCGGTCAGTGGTGGCAGCAGCGGCAGTTCGGCGGCGATCGCGCGGGCAGCCGCCAGCACGCCATCGCGCGACCCCGTCAGCGTCAGCCGTGCCGCGGGCCGCTCCGCGGCGACGCTGCGCAGCCGGCCTTCCAGCACGACGAGCTGAACGGGGCCGTCGCCGCTCGTGAGGCGCAGGCTCTGCTGGCGTCCGGCAAAGGCAGCGAAGGCGGCCAGGGGGGCGCCGCCGGCCTCCGGCGGGGATTCATCCTCGGCGACCGCGCGCAGCCGATCGGGCGGCAGGCCGGGGTGCCAGGGGGCGGGACCCTCCGGCAACATCCGCACCAGCATTCTCGGCCCGCGTGCCGGGGCTTCCACGGCCAGGCCTTCGGCCGCCAACTGCCCGTCCGCGCTGTCGAACCACATGATCGCGGCGGTCGCCCCGCGGGCACGGCCTTGCCGCATCGCCGCAATGCCAGGTACGCGTGCCAGACGCGCCGCCGCCTCGGTCGGCAATTCGAATTCGAGGGAAACCGGCTGGGGCTCGGCGGGCGCCTCGACGACCGGGGCGGGCGCTGACTGCGGCGCCTCGCTATCCGGTTCGGCGATCGGGACCCGGCCGTTTCGTCCGGTCGAGGCAGGCATTGGTCAAAGCACCGTTTCAGGGAGGTCGGCCGGCACCAGGAAGCGGACCAGCCGCCCGCCGCCCTCGGTGAGGCCCCGCCAGGGCGAGGCAATGGTGAATTCAGCCAGGGCGCAGGTGGGGAAGCCTTCGGCCATGCGCCGCGCGGCCACGGCGGAAGCGCCCGCCATGGCGGCCGGCCCGCTCAACGCCAGCGCGAGGTCGTGCAGGCCCGGATTGTGACCGATGAGCATCACGCTGCGGGCGGTTTCCGGCGCCTCGCGCAGCAGGTCGAGCATCCGTGGCCATGGCGCCAGATAGAGATCGTCCATGGGTTCGATCAGCGGGCTGTCGGCGAAGGGTGATATCGCTTCCAGTGTCTGCAGTGTCCGCCGGGCGGAGGACACCATGACCACATCGGGCGACAGGCCGAGGTCGCGCATGGCGGCTGCCATGGCGGTGGCTGCTCGCCGGCCGCGCGCATTGAGGGGCCGCGCATGATCGGCAAGCGAGGGATCGTCCCAGGAGGACTTGGCGTGGCGCAGAAGGAGGAGCTGGCGCATGTCCTGCCCATCTTGCCACGGCGCGTATCCGCTGTCGCGGCCGGCGGGCCGTACTCGACGTCACCGGGGCGCCGCCGCATCCTTCGCCCAATTCATCACCTGCAGAGGATGCCATGGCGCCCGCGACCGAAATCGAATGGATGAAGCTGACTTTTTCGGAACTCAATGAGCGCGCGGCCGCCGGCGCCCTGGTGATCGTGCCCGTTGCGTCTCTGGAACAGCACGGCCCGCACCTGGCCACCGGCGTCGACATCATCTGCGCGACCGGCGTCGCACAGCGGGTCGCGCGCCGCATGGACGCCGCCGGGCGGCCCGTGGTTGTCATGCCTTGTGTCTGGACCGGCCTCGCCGAGCATCATGTGCCGTTCGGGGGAACGGTGACGCTGGATTTCGCGACCTTCTCCGCGGTGCTGAAGGGCGTCGTGCATTCGGTGGCGCGGGCCGGCTTCAAGCGGGTGATGCTGTTGAACGGCCATGGCGGCAATGCCGAGGCGGTCGCCGTGATCGGCGGCGAATGCCAGACCGAGTTTGGCATCGCCGTCGCAGCCGGCACCTACTGGTATTTGGCGGGGGATGCCTTCGCGCCGATCCTCGAGCGCCAGTCCAACGTGCTGCACGCGTGCGAGGCCGAGACATCCATGATCATGACCCTGGCGCCCGAGGCTGTGCGACCGGACCGCCTCGCCGAGGCCCACGGCCCGCATTCGACGCGACCGGAAGGCCAGCCGGCGGCGATGATCCGGCGCCGGTCCTTCAAGGACATCACGCCCAGCGGCGTGATCGGCGACGCCCGGTCAGCATCGGCGGAGAAGGGTGAGGCGCTGTTGGAGGTGGCGGCCGAACGGATCGCCGCGGAACTGGCCAACAGCCGGCTTTGGGCGTGAGCGTGGCCTTCGGGAGGTTTTTCTGATGGCCTTGCCGTTCCCGCTACAGGAATTGGAGGGGCTTCGCCTCTCCAAACCACCCCACCAAAGGCCGAAAGGCCTTTGGAAACCTCAACTTGGCGCTGTGCACCACTGATGGAGACCCAGTCCTGCGCCCGAAATGCGCTGTGAGGGATCGCATCGGCTTCCTGCGCAGCGCCAAGTCCCGGCGGTCCGGACGACACTGTGGCCCGATGGACGTAGGGACAGCGCGCCTCCGGTCCCCCTCAGCGGAACCGGGAAGGTCAGCGGGTCATGCTCGGGGTGAGCCCTTGCTCCGTCACCGTCCGTTCCGTCTCTGCCCCGGATGCAGCGACCGTCCGAGGATATGCGTGTTGGCGCCGATCACATGGGCGGTGGAGCCGACGATCAGCGGGTCGGGCTCGTGGACCACGCTCTCATCCTTGCCCTCATAGGGCAGGTTGAACAGGAAGTGCCGCATCGCCTCGATGCGCGCGCGGCGCTTGTCGTCCGACTTAACGATGGTCCAGGGCGAGTCGGCGGTGTCGGTGTAGAAGAACATCGCCTCCTTCGCTTCCGTGTAGTCGTCCCATTTGTCGAGGCTCGCCTTGTCGATCGGCGACAGTTTCCACTGCTTCAGCGGATCGGTCTCGCGTGCCTTGAAGCGGTGGAGTTGCTCCTCCCGCGTGACGCTGAACCAGTACTTGAACAATCGCAGCCCGGAGCGGACCAGCATGCGCTCGAGTTCTGGCGCCTGGCGCATGAATTCAAGGTATTCCGCGGCCTTGCAGAAGCCCATCACGCGTTCGACGCCGGCACGATTGTACCAGGACCGGTCGAAGAAGACCATTTCGCCGCCGCTCGGCAGGTGGCTCACATAGCGCTGGAAGTACCATTGCGTCCGTTCCTGCTCGGACGGCTTCTCCAACGCGACAATACGCGCGCCGCGCGGATTCAGGTGTTCCATGAAGCGCTTGATGGTGCCGCCCTTGCCGGCGGCATCGCGGCCCTCGAACAGGACGGTGATACGTTCGTTCGCCGCCTTGATCCAGGATTGTGCCTTCAGCAACTCCACCTGCAACGGCAGGATGCGGGCCACATAGTCCTTCTCGGACAGGCGGCTGGCATAGGGGTAGGCGCCGGTCTCGAAGGCACGGCGCACGGCCTCGGCATCGTGGGGCGGACGGTGGCCGCGGCGCGGCGGCGGTGCCGCCAGATCGGCGGCCGCCTCGGTAATCGACCGCGCGGCCTCGGCATTATCCTGTGGCTGGGTATCCATGGATATTGTGCCTCCCAACGACTATGGCGGCATCATCAAATTGTCATGGTTTCCGCACGTCCTTGCGGTGCCTCAAGCATTGCCTCGGCCAGCGAGAAATCCTGCCAGGCGAGCGCCCCGCCCTTGCCGGCGCCCGTGTCCAGGAAGGTCGCCCGGCCACCGCGGGTTCCCGTCATGGTCACGGGGCGGCCATCGGTCGACCGATTGTCATGGCCGACGAGCACGGTCAGCCAGGATGGGATGCGATCGACCCAGTTGGTCAGCCGGATCGGGAAGCCATCCGCCCCGCGCCGGCCCGTCACCTGGCCGAAGATGGCGCGTCCGACCAGGCCTTCGGGGCGCGACGCCCCGGCGTCGGGCGGGGGCGGCTGCTGCAGCATCCCGTCATGGAAGGATGCGTGGACGAACATCAGCCGTCCCAGCACGAGCCAGGCCGGTGCGCGGGCGATCTCCTCGATGGCGCGGGCCTTCAGCGCCTCCCGGTCCGGTGCCGCCGCGATCTGGTCGAGGGTCCGCCCGAGACCTTCCCGATCCATCCGCACCGATTGGCCGGTCAGCGCCCGGCGCAGCTTGTGATCGTGATTGCCGAGAAGGAAGAGGCCGTGCCCGGCGTCGATGAGGCTGAACATCGACCGCAGCACGGCGGGGTTGTCCGAGCCGTGGTCCGTCAGGTCGCCGAGCTGGATCAGGAACAGCCGGGCGGCCTCGGCGCCCGCCGCTGCCGCCTCGAAGCCGCGGGCGTCGCCATGCACGTCTCCCACCACGCGCAATCCCGTGAAGCCTTCCCGTCGCAAGGCGCCAAGGGAGGGGATCACGCCGCGTCGCTGCCCTTCATGGCGGCGAAGGCCGCGAGGGCACGGGCACGGCCGGCCGCCAGATCGACGATCGGGGCCGGGTAGTCCCGCCCGAGCGTGATGCCCGCGCCGCGCAGCACCCCGGCCGGCGCCTCATGGGGCCGATGGAGGAAGCGGTCCGGCAGCTTCGCGAGTTCAGGGCACCAGTGACGGACATAGGCGCCGTCGGCGTCGAACTTCTCCCCCTGGAGGACGGGGTTGAAGATGCGGAAGAAGGGGGCGGCATCCGCGCCGCAGCCCGCGACCCACTGCCAGGACGCCGCGTTGTTCGCGAGATCGGCATCGACCAGCGTGTCCATGAACCAGGCGGCGCCGGCCTGCCAGGGCTGCAACAGGTGCTTCACGAGGAAGGAAGCGACGATCATCCGGACCCGGTTATGCATCCACCCGCTGCGCCAGAGCTGGCGCATCCCGGCATCGACGATCGGGTAGCCCGTCCGGCCGCGCTGCCATGCCCGCAGCATCGCGGCATCCGGCGCCCAGGGGAAGCTATTGAATTCGGGCCGTAACGGCTGGTCGGGCAGATGCGGGTGGTGCCAGAGCAGGTGGTGCGAGAATTCCCGCCACAGGATTTCCTTCAGGAAGGTCTCGAGCCCGGCGCCGCCCCGGTCTCCTGCCGCATGCCAGACCTGGCGGGGCGAGATCTCGCCGAGATGCAGGTGCGGCGAGAGGCCGGAGGTCCCCCCTGGCGCCCCCGGCGTGTCCCGGCGCTCGGCGTAGCGGTCGAGGCCATCGCTCAGGAAGGCGGCCAGTCGTGCTGCCGCACCGGCCTCGCCGGGTGTCCAGAAGCGCGCGAACGCCGCGGCCCAGTCGGGCTCCGGCGGGGCGGGCAGCAGGCAGAGCGCCGCCACCGTGAGGCCGGTGGGCGCTCCGCGCACCGCGAGAATCCGGTCGGGGGCTGGAAGCGGTGGGGGCAGACCCTCCAGCGCGGCGAACGCCGCCCGCGAGAAGGGCGTGAAGACCGCGAAGGGCTTGCCCGACCCGGTCCGCAGACGATGGGGCTCGTGCAGCAGGGCATTGCGGTGGAGCACCAGGCGCCGACCATCGCGTTGCAGCGCGTCATGCGTCGCGGCGTCGCGCTGGCGGGCGAGAGGTTCCGTCTGCCGGCCCGCATGCACCTCGCGGGCGCCGATGCGGGCGGCGAGGTCAGGGATCAGCGAGCGCGGATCGCCACGCAGGATCAGCAGGGGCGACCCACGGTCGGCGAGCGCCCCGGACAAGGCGAGCAGGCTGTGGTGCAGCCACCAGCGCGCGGCCGCGCCCGGCGATGCGGCGCCATCCTCCAGCACGAAGACCGGCAGGACCGGGCCTTCGGCGCCGGCGGCGACGATCGGATTGTCGGCGAGGCGGAGATCCTGGCGGAACCAGAGGAGGAGGGGGTCAGGCATGGACGCCACATGTGGGGATGCGGGCCGGCCCGTCACCGGCATCAAAACATGCGTACACTGGAATATGGCCGTTGGGACGGGAGGCCGAACCAGGGAGCACCCGAAGCACCCTTCCAGGCCAAACCGGCCGCATGGACCCGCCGGACCTTCCCGCCTGAGCATTGCGGACCCTTGGGTACCGGGCGCCCGGCGCCGTCGGTCGGGGCATGCGCCCGCCCGGTTCCCTCAGCCGGGACGTTCGGGCCGTGCCAGGCCCAGGTGATCGCGCAGCATCGTGCCGGTGTAGTCGCGTCGGAACAGCCCGCGTTCCTGCAGGATGGGCACCACGAGGTCCACGAAGTCGGTGAAGCCCTCCATGAACCACGGCGGCATGATGTTGAAGCCGTCCGCCGCGCCGCCCTCGAACCAGTGCTGCAGCGTGTCGGCGATGGTCTCGGCCGAACCGCACAGCACCCAATGCCCGCGCGCCGCCGCGATGAGGTTGTAGACGTCACGCAGCGACATGCCCTCCCGCCGCGCCTTGTTCAGCAGCGCGCGCGAGAAGGAGTGATAGGTATCCGGCAAGGGCAGATCCGGCACTGGCCCGTCCAGGTTGTAGCGTGCCATGTCCGTGCCGAAGCGGTCCGACAGCAATTGCAGCGCGTTGCGGGAATCGATGAAGCCTTGCAGCGTCGCGAGCTTGTCGAAGGCTTCCCGGTCCGTGCGCCCGACCACCGGCATGACACCCGGCAGCACCGTGACGTCCCGCGGTGAACGCCCATGGCACGGCAGCCGTTCCTTCAGCGCGACATATTGCGCGCGCGCCTCGTCGAAATCCTGCACGACGGCGAAGACGACATCTGCGGTGCGCGCGGCAAGATCGAGCCCAGGCGCCGACCCGCCCGCCTGCAACACCACCGGCCGTCCCTGCGGCGACCGCCCGATATTGAGCGGCCCCCGCACCGAGAAATGTGGCCCGACATGATCGAGGGTCCGCAGCCGCGACGGATCCACATAGACGCCAGTTGTGCGATCCGCGACGACCGCGTCATCCGCCCAGCAATCCCACAGGCCCTTCACGACATCGACGAACTCGCCGGCGATGGCGTAGCGCTCGGCATGGCTCGGGTGCAGCTTGCCGAAATTCGGCGCGGCCTGGGGGCTAGCCCCCGTCACGGCATTCCATGCGGCGCGCCCGCCGCTGATGTGATCCAGTGAGGCGAAGGCGCGTGCCACGGTGAAGGGATCGCTGTAGCTCGTCGCCACCGTCGCGCCGAGGCCGATATGCGTCGTGCTCGATGCGAGCGCGGCAAGCATCGTCAGCGGTTCGAACCGCACGGTGTAGGAGGGATGCGCCGTCGGGTCGGCGTAGAGGTTGTCCCCCATGAAGATGAGGTCGAAGCGGCCGCGCTCCGCCTCCCGCGCGATGGCGCGCACCGCCGCCATGTCCTGGAAACTGTCGATCGCGCCGGGATAGCGCCACCCCGCCACATGGCTGCCCGTGCCGAGCAGGAACAACCCGAGATGCATCTGCCGCGTCATGCCGGTCACCGCCAGAAAATCACACGCCGTTCGATGGTGCCGACCAGGCCGAAGAAGGCGAGGCTGAGTGCCGAGGCCACCAGGATTGCCGACCACACCTGCACGAAGTCGATCAGTGTCACGGCCTGGTAGATTACCCAGCCGAGGCCGCCATAGGCGCCGAGCATCTCCGTCACGATGGCGACGATCAGGCTGCGCACGGTCGCGACGCGCATTCCGGCCGCGATCAGCGGCAGCGCTGCCGGCAGGCGCAGGCGCCAGAAGATCGCCGCAGCTCCCGCGCCGAAGCTGCGCATCAAGTCCACGCTGCGCCGGTCGACCCGGTCGAAGCCGGCCAACGCGCTGAGGAACACCGTGAATCCCACCGCAAGCGCGACCATGGCGATCTTCGAGGCCATGCCCACGCCGAGCCACAGCAGCACCAGCGGCGACCAGGCGACGACGGGGACGGAATTGATCGCCATGACGACCGGCAGCACGGCCGCGCGGAGCGGCGCGACCAGCACCAGGAGCCCGGCGAGCGCGATGCCGAGGAGGCTGCCGATGGCGTAGCCCGCCAGCGCTTCCTGCCCCGTGATCCAGGCTGCGGCGGACAGTGCGGCGCGATGCCGCCAGGCGGCAGCGAGGATGTCGCTGACGGCCGGCAGCGTATAGGCGGGCAGGGAAAAGCCGCGCGCAACGGCTTCCCATAGCGCCAGCAGCAGCACGCCGCCGAGGACGCCGCGGGCGAGGGCGCGATGACGCATCATGGGGATCGGAGAGGGCTCTTGCCCCCCTCCAGACCGCCATTCATCAAAGGCCAAAGAGACCTTGGCCCGTTGCATCGCGCCGCGTGCCAGCTTTGTGCCGAGAACCGCATCGGGGCGCAGCGCATGCTCCGCCGGCAGGATTCGCGCCAAGCCCCACCCGCGTGCAGTGGCCGCGCTGGGAGGGGTACGGAAAGCCACCCATGCCCTGCGCCAGAAGACGGCTTTCCAAATGACCCTGTCATTTGGTGGGGTGAGGTTTGGAGAGGGGCAAAGTCCCTCTCCAATTCGTCCGGCGCCATCATCCCGGTACCCCTGACACGGCCCATGCTCCTGTTCCGCGTCGCGATCACTGCTCCGCCCCCCAGAACACGATCCGCCGTTCCGCCGCCGCCACCAGCGCGTAGAACCCGGTCCCGAGCACCGCTGCGCAGAGGATCGCCGCCCACAGCGCGACCACGTTCTCGTTGTACATCGCCTGCAGCAGCAGCACGCCGATCCCTGTCGTGTCGCCGAACCATTCGCCGACGATCGCGCCGACGAGGCTGAGCGACGCGCCGAGCCGGAGTGCGACGAAGATCTGCGGCAGCGCCATGGGCAGTTGCAGGCGGAACAGGATCTGCCGTCCCGTCGCGCCGAAGCTGCGCAATAGCGCGACCTGGCGCGGATCGACGGAATTCAGCCCCAGTAGAGCGTTCACCGTGACGGGGAAGAAGGTCAGGTAGAAGGCGATCACCGCCTTGGCCATCAGGGTATTGCCGAACCACATCACCACCAGCGCGCCGAAGGCGATGACAGGAATGGTCTGCGACACGACGAAGATGGGCAGCAGCATGTCACGCAGGATGGGCGCGCGGAAGAAGATCAGCCCATTCGCCACGCCGACGACGGTCCCGGCGGCGAAGCCCACCAGTGTTTCCATCGCCGTGCGCAGGAAGCCGTTCCAATAGGCGCCGGGGGTGAGCGCGATGGCGGCCAGCACCTCGGACAGCCGCGGCAGTGTATGCTGGCGGATGCCGAAGAAGACGACCGCGCCTTCCCAGACGAGGCCGGCGAGCAGCAGTCCGCCGGCCAGACGCAGGACAGCCTTCATGCCATGCGGTCAGCGAGCGGGATGCCTTCGAGGAAGCTGGGCTTGTAGGCGGCGGCGAGGTCGATCGGCTGCTTGATGACCTCGTTGCGCAGGAAGAAGTCATGCGCCTTCTGGATGGTCGGCATATCCACCCAGAACAGCCCGTTGGACGCGGCAGGGCCGGCGACCATCAGCTTGCCGGCTTCCTCGATCATGAATTCCTGGTGCGGGCGGTTCAGCGTCGGTGCCACGGCCATCACCGCATCGACGCCGAGCTTCTTGTCGCGCAGGGCATCGCGCCAGCCGCGGATGGATGCCTGCATGAAGCCCTTGACCATGTCGGGCTTGTCGCGCGCGGTCTGCTCGCTGACGATGACGGTGTCGCGCGGGAAGGTGATGCCGTGATCGTCGGGTACGAAGACGCGCAGCTTGTCGCGGCCCATGCGCGTCATCAGCGTATAGAATTCATTGTAGCGCGTGGCGGTGACGACATCGATCTGGCCGTCCACGAAGGGCGTCACGCTGACCTGCTGCGGCTGCATGGTGAAGTCGGACGGCTGTAGCCCCGCCTGGGCGAGCATGCCGAGCAGCACGAAGTTCGCGCCGGTGAACCAGGTCGTGATCGTCTTGCCCTTGAAGTCCGCGAGGGTGCGGATCGGGCCGTCTTCGCGCGCGACGAAGACGAAGGGTGTCTGCTGATGGGCGACACCGGTGCAGATGATGGGCAGGCTGCGCTCACGCGCCGCGAAGACGCTGTCCGTGCCGCCCGACAAGCCGAAGGTGTCGGCACCGGAAGCGACCAGGTTCTCCGTCAGCAGGTTCGGCCCGCCCGGGTTGATCGTGAGGTCGATGCCGGCCTCGCGGTAATAGCCCTTCTGGAGAGCGACGTAGAAGCCGGCGAACTGCGCCTGGGTCAGCCACTTCAGCCGCAGCGTCGCGCGGGTGACGGACTGCGCGCCGGCGCGCGGGATGGCCGGAAGGGCGAGCGCCGCCCCGAGACCGGTCAGAAGAAGTCGCCTGTTCATGGTGGTGGCTCCTTGATGTGTCAGTCGCGGTAGGACGGGTCTTCGCGGTCGAGCTGGCGCAGGAAGCCCGGCCATTCGCGCTCGCCCGGAATGCGGATGTCGCCCTTGAGGTCCCAGAACTGCCTGGCGGCGTGCTCGCAGACCTCATGCGGTGGCTGGATGATCGGCACGCCCGAGGCCTGCATCATGAGCTGGATGCGAGCGGCGCGCTCGAAGTAGTAGAGCAGCATGAAGGCCTCGCCCGGCGTGCGGCCGAGCGTCAGCAGCCCGTGGTTGCGCATCAGCATCACCGGATGGTCAGCGAAGTCGGCGAGGATGCGCGCCTGCTCGTCCATGTCGATCGCCACCCCTTCGTAGTCGTGGAAGGCCTGGCGGTTATAGAAGCGCATCGCGAACTGGCTGAGCGGCAGCAACCCGTCCTTCTGCGCCGAGACGGCGAGCGCGGCATCCGAATGGGTGTGCAGGACGCAGGCGGCGCGGTCATGCGCCTTGTGCAGGGCCCCGTGTATGACGAAGGCCGCGACATTCACTTCATAGGGACTTTCCGAGAGCTTGTTGCCCTCGATGTCGATCTTGACCAGGGAGGAGGCGGTAATCTCCCCGAACATCATGCCGTAGGGATTCAGCAGGAAGGCGCCGGGCTCGCCCGGCACGCGCAGCGAGATGTGGTTGTAGATCACATCATCCATGCCGAGCCGCGCTACCAGGCGGTAGCAGGCGGCGAGGTCGGTGCGGGCCTTGGTTTCCTCGGGCGTCATGCTGCACTCTCCGCGACGAAGGACTTCATGGCCTCCTCCTCGATGGCATCGAGGACTTCGCGCTTGATGGCGGTGAATTCGGGGGAGGTGACGAGCTCCGCGGCGCGCGGCCGGGGCAGATCCACCTTGCGCACCAGCTTCACGCTGCCCGGGCGCGCGGTCATCACCAGCACGCGATCGCCGAGGAAGATCGCTTCGTCGACATCATGGGTGATGAAAAGGATGGTACGGCGATGCCGCTGCCAGATATCGAGCAGCCAGCGCTGCATCATGCTGCGCGTCAGCGCGTCGAGCGCGCCGAAGGGTTCGTCAAGCAGCATCAGCTCGCGTTCAAAGAGGAAGGTGCGCATCAGCGCGACGCGCTGGCGCATGCCGCCCGAGAGCTGGTGCGGGTATTGATCCCCGAACCCCGCGAGGCCGAATTCCGGCAGCATGGCGCGGGCCTCGGCGCGCATCGCGGCGCGGCTCGCGCCTTCGATCTCGCGCGCGAGGATCGCGTTGTCCACCACGCTGCGCCAGGGCAGCAGCAGGTCCCGCTGCGGCATGAAGGACACGCGGCCGAGCAGTTCCTTCGCGTGGCAGCCGCGTCCCTTGAAACGCAGCACGCCGCCATCGTCGGGCTCCTCGAGGCCTGCGACGATGTTGAACAGCGTGGATTTACCGCAGCCGCTCGGCCCCACGACGGTGACGAATTCGCCGGGCTCGACATCCATGGCAAAGCCGTCCAGCGCCTGCACGGCGCCGAAGCGCTTGCCGATGGACTGCATCTCCAGCAGCGGTGTGGGGGGTGTCTGCAAGGCGCCGCCTTCCGTGGGTGCGAACATACTGGCGCGACGCGGATGAGATGTGGAATACAGAAACAGCAGTTGGTGCACACAAGATTGGGGTCTGATAATGCATATGCGCAGCAAGCAGGCAGAGACCCAGGCAGAATGGCCAGAAAAGCGGCGTCCCGCTGCCCAGGTTGAGACCTTCCCCGCCACCCTCGCCAACACGCTGCATCGCCGCCTGGAGACCGAGATCGTCGCCGGCCGCATCGAGCCCGGCAGCCGCCTTGACGAGCAGGAGATCGCCGAACGCTACGGATGCTCCCGCACACCCGTCCGCGAGGCCTTCCGCCTGCTTGCCGCCGATCGCCTGGTGGAGCTGCGCGGCCGTCAGGGGGCGGTGGTGCGCAGCATCGGCGCCCAGACATTGATCGAGATGTTCCAGGTGATGGCGGAACTCGAAGGGCTGTGCGCGCGCCTTGCCGCGCGGCGCATCACGCCCGCGCAATCCCAGGGCCTGCGGGCCATCCACGACCGCCTGGTGGCGGCGGCCGGCGGCGGGGTGGATGCCTTCTACGACATCAACACCGACTTCCATGAGGCCATCTACGAAGCTGCGCACAATGCCTTCCTGGCCGATGAGACGCGCCGGCTGCGCAACCGCGTCGCCGCCTATCGTCGCCGCGTGACCCATATGCCGACGCGCATCGCGGACACGATCCGCGAGCATGAGGAGGTGATGGGCGCGATCCTGATCCACGATCCGGAAGCCGCGCATCGCGCGATGCGCGCCCACCTCACCCTGCTCGGCGAGAACCTGCTGGACCTGATCGCGGGGCTCGACTGAGTCCTGGTATGCGAATTGCCTGTCCAACGTATACACAGTTACCGCGGAGAACCCCGTGAAGCTCGACCTCACCGGCAAGACGGCCCTGATCACCGGGGCTTCCAAGGGCATCGGCCTCGGCTGTGCCGAGGTGCTCGCCGAGGAGGGCTGCCATCTCCACCTCGCCGCCCGCAACGGCCCGGCGATGGAGGAGGCCGCCGCGCGGCTGCGCGCGGACCATGGCGTGCGCGTCACGGTCCATGCGCTCGACCTCGGCTCGACGCCGGCGATGGAAGCTCTCGCCGATGCCGCCGCCGATGCCGACATCCTGATCAACAACGCGGGCGATATCCCGGCCGGTCCGCTCGATGCGGTGACCGACGAGGCGATCCGCCGCGGCTTCGACCTCAAGGTGTTCGGCTACATCACCCTGACGCGCTGCTTCTATCCGCGCATGAAGGCGAAGGGCGGTGGCGTCATCGTCAACGTCATCGGCAATTCCGGCGAGAACTGGGACGCCGCCTATTTCGCCGGCTCCACCGGCAATGCGGCGCTGATGTCCTTCACCAAGGCGATCGGCGGGCGCAGCCTCGATGACGGCATTCGCGTGGTCGGCATCAATCCCGGGCCCGTCGCCACGGACCGCATGCTGAAGATCATGCGCATCAAGGCGCGCGACATGCTGGGCGACGAGGGCCGGTGGGAGGAACTCTTCGCCAAGTATCCCGGCAAGCGTCCCGCCACGGTGCGCGAAACGGCCGATCTCTGCGCTTTCATGGCCTCCCCACGCGCCGGCTACATCACGGGCACCATCGTCACCATTGATGGCGGCATCGCCGCGCGGGGGTCGGTGATCTGATGTCCGGTGCCCTTGTCCGCAACCGCTATTTCGACACGCTGACGGCCACGCCGGGCCTGGCCTGGATGGGTCAGAACACCAACCATATCCCGGCCCATCCCGCGGTGACCGCCGCGATGCACGCGTCGATCGACGCTACGGAATTCAACGCCTACGCGCCGCCGCTCGGCTTCGAGGCGTTGCGCGCGGCGATCGTGGCCGACCTCGGCGTGACCGGGGCAGAGGCTCTGGTGACGGAAGGCGGGGTAAACGCCCTGGCGCTCGTCTGCCGTGCGCGCTGCCGGCCGGGCACGACCTTCGTGACCACGGACCCGACCTGGAAGTGGCCTTGCCTCTTCGCCCGCCAGGCGGGGGCGGAGGTCATCGAGATCCCGATCTACGACCCCGCCTGCGCCTACCGCCTGACGCCGGAAGCGCTGCGGGCCGCCTGCGATGCGCGCACCGCCATCATCTACATCGTCGATCCGAACAATCCGCTCGGAATCTGCTACACGCGGGATGAGATCGCGGCCTTTGCGGCGATCGCCCAGGAATGCGGCGCGCTGCTGGTGCATGACTGCACCTATCGCGACTTCGCCGACGGCCATCACCCAGCGCTGCTCGAAGCACCGGACCATGCGGTCGTCTCGGTCTCTTTCTCGAAGTGGCTGGGCCTTGCGGGGCTGCGCATCGGCGCGCTGGTCGCCCCCGCCGCGATGCTGGAGGAATTCGCCGCGCAATCGACCGGCGTGCTCGGCGCGAGCGTCGTCGCCCAGCGCGCGGCCCTTGCCGGTCTCTCGGTGAAGCCCGAATGGATGGCGACCGTGCGTGCCACGACCCGCGCCAACAATGCCTTGATCCGTGAGGCCGCGCTGGCCATTCCCGGCTTCTCGGTTCCGGTCTGGCCGTCCCATGGCAACTTCATCGTCATCGAGACCGGCGCGCTGAAGCCCGAAGCCCTGGTCGAGGCCGCGAACCGCGAGGGCATCATGATCCGCCAGGGTGCCTATCACACCGCGCGCTTCGGCCATCGCTTCGTGAAGGTCAGCACCTCCGTCCCGCGCGACTGGGCGGAAAAACTCGCTGACCGACTGCCATCTCTCGTCGAGACCGCACGCAGCCTCAACGACCTGCCGCCGCAATTCTGAAGGATCGTACCATGCCGCGCATCACCACGCCGGACGGCATCGCCCTGCATTATGAGGAAGCGGGGGAGGGTGCGCCGATCCTCTTCATTCATGAGTTCGGCGGCAATCATGCGAGCTGGGAACCGCAGATGCGGCATTTCAGTCGGCGTCATCGCTGCATCACCTATGCAGCGCGCGGCTATCCGCCTTCCGATGTGCCGACCGATATGGCGCAGTATTCCCAGGCCATCGCGGTCGCGGATGCGGTCGCCGTGCTGGATGCGCTGGGGATCGCCCGCGCGCATATCGTCGGCCTGTCGATGGGCGGCTTCGCCACCGTGCATTTCGGCCTGCGCCATCCGGATCGCGCCCTGTCGCTGACCGTCGCCGGCGCCGGCTATGGCTGCGAGAAGGAGTTCGAGGCGTATTTCCGCGGCGTCTCCCTCGAAGTCGCTGACCGCTTCGAGAAGGACGGCGCACGCGCCTTCGCGCCGACCTATGCGGAAGGCGCGAGTCGCGTGCAGTTCCAGGACAAGGATCCGCGCGGCTGGCGCGAATTCGCCGACCGCCTGGCGACGCATTCCGACATCGGCGCGGCGATGACCATGCGCGGCGTGCAGGCGCGCCGTCCGTCCTTCTGGGATCTGGAAGCGGAACTCAAGGTGATGGACGTGCCGACGCTCGTCATCGTGGGCGACGAGGACGACCACTGCCTGCAGCCCGGCATCTTCCTCAAGAAGACGATCCCGGCCTGTGGCCTCTCCGTCTTCCCCAAGACCGGCCACACGCTGAACCTGGAGGAGCCGGACGCCTTCAACGCGCTGCTCGCGGCCTTCATCGCGCAGGTCGAGGCAGGGCGTTGGAAGAAGCGCGATCCGCGCGCGCTGCCCGGCCAGATCATGCGCACCAAATGAGCGAGTCCCGCCTTTGGCAGCGGCTGATGCGGCTGGCCGAGATCGGTGCCCGCGGCAATGGCGGCGTCGATCGCCAGGCGCTGACCCCGGGCGAGATCGAGGCCTGGCGCCTGCTGTTGCACTGGGCCGGCGAGGCCGGGCTGGAACCCTCGACGGATGCCGCCGGGAACCTCTTCCTGACGCTGCCGGGAGCCGACCGCAGCTTGCCGCCGACGATGATCGGCAGCCATATCGACACGCAGCCGACCGGCGGCAGGTTCGACGGCGCTTTCGGTGTCCTGGCGGCGCTCGACGTCGTCGCTACCCTCGCGGAGATCGGAGTCCTGCCCCAGCGCGACATCGCCGTCGTCGCCTGGATGAACGAGGAAGGCAGCCGCTTTGCCCCGGGCATGATGGGCTCCGAGGCCTTCGCTGGGGTGCGCAGCCTGGGCGCGATCCGCGCTGTGCGCGACGCGGCGGGCATCAGCGTCGGCGAGGCGCTGGACGCGCTGCACGCCGCCTTTCCAAGCCTGCCGCGCCGCCCGCTTGGCGTCGCGCCGGCTTTCTACATCGAGCCCCATATCGAGCAGGGCCCGATGCTCGAACAGGAAGGCGTCCCGCTCGGCATCGTCACCGGTATCCAGGGCAAGATCACCTGGGAGATCGTGATCGATGGCGAGGAAGGCCATGCCGGTACCCTCGACATGGGCAAGCGCCGTGACGCGGTGATGGCCTTCGCGCGGATCGCGTCCCACATGCAGCGTGTGGTGGGCGAGGCAGATCCCCTCGTGAAGTTCACCATCGGCCGTGTCACGGTGGAACCCAACGCGCCCTCGGTCGTGGCGGGCCGCGTCGTGTTCCGCATCGACCTGCGGCACCCCGACAACACCGCCCTGCAGGCCCACGGCGCCGCGCTGGAAGCCGCCGCGAGGGCCGGGGCCGCACCTTGCGCCGTGACCGTCACGCGCCTGGTCGATGCACCATCGAACATCTTCGACGACGGGCTGCGCGAGCGCATGACGAAGGCTGCCGCGCGCCTCGGCCTCGGCGCCATGCCCATCCTCTCCGCGGCCGGGCATGATGCGCGCCACATGGCGCCGCTCTGCCCTGCGGCGATGATCTTCATTCCCTGTCGCGGTGGCATCAGCCACGCGCCGGAGGAGTGGGCCGAGCCCGCTCATGTGGACGCCGGCGCGGCGTTGCTCGCCGCCGTGGTGAAGGAGCTGACGACATGACCGACATGGCCGACCTGCCCGTGCAGTTGCCTGAGGCGCCCGCCACCGCCGCCGCGGCCCGCGCGCGCTTCTTCAATTCCGGTAACGCCTTCAACATCAAGTTCGCGCCGGTTCCCGCCGCCGACTTCGCCGATGTGGCCGCCGCCGCCCTGGCGCCCGACGCCCCCACCGGTGTGCTGCTCTGCGACCAATCCGACGCCATTGGCTGCCCCTTTCCCGCGACGTCGCCCCTGGTCCTCGCGCGCTATGCGGTGATCCGCGCTGGCGAGGCGCTTGAGCTCGACACCCGGGCCACCGGCCTGATCGGCTACGTCCTGCGCGGCACGGGGGAGGCGCCTGATTTCGCCTGGGGCGAGGGCGACATCTTCCTGCTGCCCGGTGGCGCGCAACGCCTGGCGGCGCGCGAGCACGCCGTGATCTGGCTGGTGGCCAACGAGCCGATGCTCGCCTTCGAGGCATTGCGCGAGAGCGCCGCCCCGATCGCGCCCGTCCACTACCCGGCCGCCGAGATCGAGCGGCAGCTCGCCATCATCGGGGCCTGCAGCACCAACCCGGGCACCTCGGGGCTGGCGGTGATCTTCTCCTCCGATGGGCTTGAGGCTTGGCGCAACATCACGCCCAGCCTGACGCTCTCCCTCAACACCCTGCCGCCGGGCGAACACCAGCGCTCCCATCGCCACAATTCCGCGGCCATCACCCTTGCCCTGCAAGGGGAGGATTGCCACTCCATGGTGGGCGGCGAGAAGAAGCCCTGGGGCATCGGCAACACGTTGGTCACGCCGGCCGGCGATCCGCATTCCCACCACAATGCCGGTCCGGTCCAGGCGCGCTTCCTGATCGTGCAGGATGGCGGCCTACACTATCACGCACGGACCATGGGCTTCGAGTTCCTGGAAGACCTGCCGGCCTGACCGGACTGGCCCCGCGCTTGCTGGGGTTCCGGCATCCTCGTGCCGGAGTCTGCAATGCGTCGCCGTGCTGTTCTCGCCGCTGCCACTTCCTGCCTCTTCGCGCCGCAACTGGCGAGCGCGCAGGCAGGAACGATCCGGCTGATCGTCGCCTTCGCGCCGGGCGGGGCCTCGGACACCACGGCCCGGATCATCCAGCCGGGGCTCGCCGCCGGGCTGGGCCGGCCCATCGTCATCGAGAACCGGGCCGGCGCCTCGGGCGCCATCGGCACGCGCGTGCTGGTGCAGTCGCCGCCCGATGGCAGCGTGATCGGCATCTCGAACACCTCGCCCAACGGCATCGTGCCGCTGGCGATGACGCCCAGACCCTATGATGGCGACAGCGACTTCACCCATATCGCCATGGTCGCCGATACGCCGACCGTGATGCTGCTGCCGCCGAACAGCCCCTTTGCTGGCTTCGAGCAATTGCGGGAGGCCGCGCGGTCCCGCCCCAACGGCGTTAGCTACGGCAGTTCGGGCGCCGGCGGCATGCAGCACCTCCAGGGTGAGATGCTTGCGAAGCTCAGCGGCGGCACCTGGGTGCATGTGCCCTATCGCGGCACGGGGCCCGGATTGCAGGCAACGCTCGCTGGTGAGGTGGACTGCTTCCTGACGCCACTGGCCGGGACGACTGGCGCGATCGAGGCCGGCCAGGTCAAGGCCATCGCCGTCTCCACCCCCGGGCCCTTCGCGCCCTTGCCGGGCGTGCCGACCTATGACGCGCTCGGCCTGCCGGATCTCACGGTTTCCTCCTGGACCGGCATCTCCGGGCCGCGCGGGATACCGGCCGCCGTGGTGGCGGAGATGCACGCGGCAATGCAAGCGGTGCTCGCCGATGCCGATACGCAGCGGCGCCTGATCGCCGCCGGCCTCTACCCGCTGGGGCGCAACGTCTCCTCGGCGGAGTACCAGCAACTCCACGCCGATTTCGCCCGGGTCTGGGGGCCGGTGGTGCGCGACGCGGGCGTCACCCTGAACTGATGCCGCGCCTGCTGGTCCATCGCGTCGCCATGGCCCATCCGGGCGATGTCTCCGCCATCGCCGCGCTATTCGATGCCGGGGTGATCGCCCCCGGGGCGCTGCGCGGCGTCGTCGGCAAGACGGAAGGCAATGGCGGCCTCAACGATTTCACCCGCGGCTATTTCGCGCAGTCGCTGATGCACCTCCTCGCCGCGCGCACGGGGGAGGGCGCGGCGAGCCTCGCCGCACGGATCCCTTGCGTCCTATCGGGCGGGACCGAGGGCGTGCTGAGCCCCCATGCGACGATCTTTGCCGTGGATGAGGTCGCGGGCGGACCGCGTGGCCTGGCCATTGCCACCGCCTTCGGCCCATGCCTGCCGCCCGAGGCCATCGGCACGCAGGCGCAGATCGATGCCGTCGCCGCCACGGTACTTGGTGCCATGGCGCAGGGCGGCATCGCCGATCCCGGCCTGGTCTTCGTCAAGACGCCGGCCGGCAGCCTCTCGGCCATGGCGCGCGCCCGTGCCGCCGCGGCGATCGGCGCCGCCTACGCCCTGGGCGACACCACTGCCGGCGAAGCAGCGATGCTGCGCGATTTCTCCACCTTCTCCTCCCGCGTCGTCGTCTCCGCCGGCATCGAGGTGCCGTGCGACGAGGTGCTCATCCTCGGCGAGGCGGATGGCTGGGCGCCTGGAATCACCCTGGGCGTGCGTCCGATGCGCGACGTGCTCGACATCGCCGCCGTGCAGGAACTCGTCACCGCCCTTGGCGGGTCGTCGCGGCTGCGCGCCGTCTTTGCCAAGGGCGAGCCCGACATGACCGGCCGCATCCGCGGTCACCGCCACACCATGCTCGGCGACACAGACATCGATGCGCAGCGGCACCTGCGCGCGGCACTCGGCGCCGTCGTCGCGGCGGCCACGGGCGATGGGCGCGTCTTCGTCTCCGGCGGCGCGGAGCACCAGGGACCACCAGGCGGCGGGCTCGTCGCCGCCATCGCGGAACAGGAAGCATCATGAGGATCGGCATCATCGGCACCGGCGTCGCCGGGAGCGTGCTTGCGGAAATGCTGGCGGGGGCGCCTGGCATCACCGTCGAGGCCTTCGATCGCATGACCGAGGGCGACGCCTCGGAAGCCGGCACCGGACTCAATGTCGGCCCCAATGCGATGAAGGCGCTTCGCCTGCATCTGCCTAGGCGCCATGAGGCCGCGCGCGCCGCCAGCCTGCCCTGGCGCCACTGGTTCATCGAGACCAGCCGCGGTGAGCGTCTTTTTGACCTCAATATCCTCGACGTGGCCGAGGAGACCGGCATCCGCTTGCGCTGGTCCGAACTCTACCGCGTGCTGCGCGAACCCGTCGCCGCAATGACGCGCCGCGGCCTGACGCTCGAGGCGCTGGAACAGGATGCGGCCGGCCGCTCGGTCCCGGTCCTGCGCGACGGCGGCGGCGCGCTGCATCGCTTCGGCGGCTTCGATCTGCTGGTAGCGGGGGATGGCCGCTATTCACGCCTGCGGGCGCTGACGCTGGGCGTGCCCAAGCCCGAGTTCCACGGCATTGCCATGACGCGGCTGCTCGTCCCCGACGCCGATGACTGCCCCTATGAGGATTACGGCCAGTGGTTCGAGGGCCATGCGCGGCTGCTCGCCTACCGTCTGCCGGGCGGGGCCGCCTATATCGCCGGCGCGATTCCGCTGGCTTCGCCCGAGGCTGAGATCACGCCCGAGATGCGCGCGCCGGACTATCAGGGCAGCCTCTACATGCCCAAGGATGGCAAGGCCTGCCCCGCCGTCGCCTGGATGAGCCGCAAGCTGGCCGAGATGGTGGAGGACATCCATTGGGCGCGCCTACAGGTGTCGCCGCTCGCGCGGAGTGCGATGGGGGGCCGTGTGCTGTTCCTGGGCGATTCCGCGCATGCTATGGTGCCGACCCTCGGCCAGGGCGCGACCCAGGCGATCGAGGACGGCATCATCGCCGGTGCCGTGCTGCGCGCGGGGGGCGATGCCGCAGCGGTCGGCGCGATGCGCGACGACCGCATCGAGTTCATCCGGCAGTTCAGCCTGGAGGCCTCGGACACGATGATGCCGTGGGGCGATCCGATCGAAGGGTCGCGCAAGAAGGCACGACCCGAATTCCTGGGCAAGCTGCGGCGGATGTACACGGATGTCCCGGGGCCGGAGGCGTTCGCCGCCCTGGCGGCGTGACCCTGGGGCGCGCGGGCACGACGACGACGTGGTTGTGAGGGGCGTTGAGCCTCTCCAGATCTCACCGCACCAAGGGCAGAAAGGCCTTGCCGGGTTTGCGAAGCGGAGGGGCGCTGCCCCCCCGGACCTCCCTGCCAAGCCACAGTGCGGCCAGGACCGCCGGCAGTTGGCGCCGGGCGCAGCCGTCGATGCCAAGCCGCGGCACCGCGCTTCGGGCGCAAGAGCGGGTTTCGGCACCATTCTGCCGGTCGTGCACAATGCCAGGTTGAGGTTTGCAAAGGCCTTTCGGCCTTTGCTGGGGTGGTTTGGAGCGACTGTCTTAAGGGTCAAGCCGTGGTT